>CALFYR010000740.1 GCA_937954195.1 uncultured Dehalococcoidia bacterium | reverse complement strand
TCGCCGCTTCCTGCCGGTCGCGGTACTGAACGTTGTGTGTCGTGTGGGTATGACGTGGTAGGGAGCGGCTTGCCCGCCATTCCTGGCGGGCCTCTGATGGTGTCGTGGGTTGGGGAGTGAGGGCTGGCGTTGTGCTGGGTGGTGTTCGACGGCCGCGCTCCCTGCCGGTCGCGGTACTGATACGTGACGCGCTCGCTTGCGCGTGCGCCTCTGAGGGCGGTCAGGAGACGAGGGCGCGGAGTGTTTCGTTGTTGGTGAGGAGTTCGCGGCCCTTCTTGCCGAGGACGCTGAGGGTGCCTTTGTCGCGGCCATCGAATTCGGCCTTGAGCTGCGGGAGGGTTCGGCCGCGTTGCTGCAGGGCCGCGACGGCGACCGCGCGGGCCTCTTTGGCGGGGGTATCGCTGGCGCGGCCGAGGAGGTCTTCCAGCTTCACGGAGAAGTGACGCGCGATGCGTTCGAGGACCAGTCGTTCGCTTGAGCTATCGCACCCGGATTCGGCGATGACGACGCGGGCGAGCTGCTCATCCAGGCGGGCGATTTCGAGCTGGCCGGCCCGTTCGAGGGAGATAGCGGCATTCACCGAGCCCATGAGGACGCGAACGGAGGGTACTTCGTTCGCGGCAATGCGGTCGACGGCCCAGGAGGGGAGGGCGGTGTGGTGGCGGCGGGCATGGCGTTCGATGAATTCCCGCCGTTCGTTGCGGGCGAATGGCCGAACGTGACAGGTGATGCCCATGGAGAGGCGCGACTTCAGGCGATCGACGAGGCCGAGTTCGATTGGGTCGCGTTCGCTGGCGACGGCGATGGAGCCCCCGGCGTTGACGATGGCCTCGAAGGCTTCGACGAGATCGTTCTGAAGGCCATCTTTGCCGGCGATCTGCTGGAGATCATCGAGCGCGAGGAAATCGACGGAACGCAACTCGGCGTGAAAGAGGTGGAGGCGCTTCGCGCGGTAGGCATCCATGTAGCGGTCGATGAATTCGCCGGCGGTCATGAGGGCGACGACTTCGCCCCGGCGCTGGGATTCGCAGGCCATGGCGTGGAGGAGGTGCGACTTGCCCATGCCCGGTGAGCCGAAGATAACGACGGGGTTGAAGCGCGATTGAGCCCGGCTGGCGAGATCGGTGCAGACCTGGAAGGCGAGGCGGTTGCCTTCAGTGGGCATGTAGTCACCAAAGGTGTAGGCGCAATTCAGGGTGCCGATGACATGGCCACGGGGGCGTTCGGGGGAGCCGGTGGCCGGGGCATCGAGCGCCGCCGATTCATCCGGAGCGACGAACTGGACGCTGGTCCCCGCGGGGAAGGACTGTTCCATGGCGCGGGCGACGAGGAGGCGCATTTTTTCGTTGAGCCATGTGCAGGCGTTGCGCGAATGGGCCGCGACGATGAGGGTCGAGCCATCGAGGCGGACGGGCTGTGTCCCCTTGAACCATGTGGTGAAGTTGTGCTTGTTGAGTTCGATTTCGAGGCGGCCGAGGACCGCGGACCACTGGAGTGCGAGTTCGCGATTGGGCGCGGGGGCGCTGGGCTGGGGCATCGCGTGGGCACACTCCTTCCTCCCGTTGAACGGGTAGGGTGAAATAAGGCGCAGTTGGCTGCGGCTTGAAGACCTGCCAGTGGTTCGCTGCTGCTCCCGGGGGGTGGACCGGGTAACCGCTCCGTTTGCGTAGGGCGCAGAGTAGTCCGGGCCGGGTGGCTGATCAACGTACTTATGTTCGTGTGCGCGGGCTCTGCACGGAGTTTTCACGGGGCCCGGCGCTTATGTGGGAAACCCGATTCGCGGAGGGTAGTGGCGCTAACGGGCAACCGCTTCGCGGCATTTCGGGCGCAACGATCCGTCCTTGCCGAGCAGCGTTCGAGATCGGTGCGGGGGTAACGGCGGCCGGCGTGAGATCGCCAGCCTCGCCCGCGTAGAATGCCGGCTGGAGGGAATTCATTATGGCTCTCGAGGATGTCCGCGCACTGACTTTCGACGTGTTCGGGACCGTGGTGGATTGGCGTTCGAGCGTCATTCGCGAACTCCAGGCCGTGGGGCGGAAGCATGGAGTCATCAGCGATTGGGGCGCCTTCGTCGATGACTGGCGGTACGACGGGTACATCGGCGGGATCGGGAAAGTGCTGCGCGGGGAACTGCCCTTTATGACGACCGACGAACTGCACCGGCGAAAGCTCGACGAGCTGGTGGAGAAGCACAATCTCGGCGGAATGGATGGCGACGAACGCGACCACCTGAACCGTGCCTGGCACCGATTGGACCCGTGGCCCGATTCGGTGGCCGGTCTCTCCCGGCTGCGGAGCAAGTTCATCGTTTCGACGCTTTCGAACGGGAACGTTTCGCTGCTGGTGAATATGGCGAAACACGCGGGACTGACGTGGGACTGCGTGCTCGGGGCCGACGTGACGGGTGCCTTTAAGCCCCACCCGGACTGCTACCAGGCGGGCGCGCGGATTCTCGGACTGCGTCCGGAGCAGGTGATGATGGTCGCGGCGCACAAGAACGATCTGCAGGCGGCGCAGAAGGTGGGGCTGCAGGCGGCGTTCGTGCCACGGGAGGAGGAGGCGGGTCCGAACCGGGAGGTGGACCTCGAGCCGGACCCGGCGTTCCAACTGGTTGCGAAGGACTTCCACGACCTTGCCGAGCAGCTTGGCTGTTAGGAACTCATGCGGCCGCGGGGCGCTGGCGGGCTGCCCGCGTGTAGGTGAGACGGACCACAAGCCCGAAGACGACGAGAAGGCTGGTGAAGACATACACCGCCACGAGCCACGGTTGGGACGAATCGGTCCCGACGGAGAGGCCATGCCAGAGTGCGCCGACATAGGCGAGGAATGAGGAGTAGTGGAGGTACCGCCAAGCCTTCATTCCCAGGCGCTTTCGGAACCAGAACGAGACCGAGACGACGAGACCAAGGTAGAGCGCGAGTGAGCCGACACCGGTTGCGAACCGCTCGTAGTACGAGCCGAACGGGATGAGCACGTCGACTATTCCGAAGGACGTCCATCCATCCGGGATGAGGATGAGCGCGTGGGAGAATCCCAGCGCGATGCCCGCGAACGAAGCCGACTGGTGGACTGCCAGGAGCCGCGCTCGGCCGATGATGCCGTCGAACCATGCAGAGGACATAAGCAGCCCGCCAACGAGCCCCAGCCAGAGAAAGATGTAGGACGCGACGCCGGCGGCGCGGGATGCATACCAGGCGCCGTGCTGGCCGGCATCGGGGAGTGGAAGGGTCGGGCCAGCGGAGGCGAAATAGGCTCCACCGATCAGGCCAACAGCCGCGAATGGGATGAGGTACAGGAGCATCCGGGGCATGGCTATGAACCCCGGCTCTTTTTGGATGTGGCGGCGGGCTTCGGCGGAGCCGAAGGCGGAGGAGGGGCAACGGTTGGGGCTGGCGCCACGATTGGGGGTGGGGCGACGGGAATAACCGGCGCGGGTATCGCAGCGGCGACAGGGGGCGCGGCGGGGACGACGAGTGCGGGAATCACCGCGGCCGCCGGCGGATCGGTGGCGGCTGGCGGGGCCACCGCCTGGCTGGCGGGCGCGGCCGGGGCCGTCCCGCCCGTGACTACCGCCGGCGCTGCCGAGGGATTAGAGGCGGACGGGATAGTGACGTACTCGGTCACGTAGACGACCGGCTGGCGCTCGACCACGATGACGCCGGGAGCCTGCGATTCCGAGATTGCGGCGACCTGGGCCACCGAAGCCGGGGCGCTCTCGGGAGCGAGGGCGAGGACGTCATCGGCGGGCGTTTCGGCGTATTCGCCACTGGCCGACGTGACCGCGATGACCGCCCAGGCGCCGAGCAGCGTGCCGACGGCTGTGGCGCCGACAACGACCCGTGTCATGAGAAACCGGACTCCACCCTGTTGAGCCTTAGTCATCGTCGTCGTCCTCATCGTCATCGTCATCGTCGTCGTGGTGCCGGTCTTCATCGTCTTCATCCCGGTCGTCGTCGTCCCAATCGTCGTCGTCGTCGTCCTCATCCCAATCGTCGTCGTCCCAGTCGTCGTCGCGATCGCCGCCATGGTCATCGAAAGCGCCGGATGCCGACGCGGATGGCGAGGCTTCGGGAGCGAGGGCCAAGACTGGTGGCGAAGCGGGCGGAGCGGTGGGGGTAGCCGCGTCAGGAACTGCTTGTGCCGATGGCGATGCATCCGGCGATGGGCTCAACGGGATTTCCGCACTGGTCGATGGCACGGCCGTGGGACTCGCGGTGGTGAACACCTGGCGGGTGACGACGATCGGTTCCAGGTCTTTGTAGATGACCTGTGGAACGGGAGTAGCAATGGCGGGGATTTCGACGGACGGGGGTGCCAGCCAGGCTTCGGTTGATGCAGTGGTGGCTTCAGCCGCCTGCGATGTGCCGCCATCGAAGAGCCCCTGGGCTGAGGCGAACGCCCCAACGGCCGCGGCGGAGAGCGCAGTGGTGAGTCCAGCCGCGAGCATTGATTGCAGTCGGTTCATCGTTGTCTCCCGGGTTGATGTCTGGCAGGTACATCGTTCGAAACCCGGGAAAGGTGTCACGGCGGAGGAAGAATTCTTGGGGCTCTTTACCAAACCGACCCGTGGAGGGTTCCATCGCCGTTCCATGCGGCCACGTGCAGGCCGAATGACCGCGCGCGATCAAAGGCTGGCGTACCGCCGATGAGCACGGCTTTGGACCAGGCTTCGGCGCGCGCACAGTTCGGCGCGCGGACGCTCACCTGGAGCAATCCGCTCGTCGATGGGAGGCCGGTCCGCGGGTCTATCAGGTGATGAGCGGGGGCACCCGAATCGCTGATCCAGCGTCGCCTGAGAACGGAGGACGTGGCGAGAGCTCCGGAGAGCCGACCGCTGGACCCGCGCATGTCCGGCGGTGGTTCGATCTCGACGAACCAGCCCTCGCCCTCGGCATCGGAGCCGAGTGCCTTCATGTCGCCGCCAGCGTTGACCAGCGCGCCGGAGAAGGACTGCCGGAGATGCTCGATCGCGAGGTCGACGGTCCAGCCCTTCACAATGCCGCCCAGGTCGATCTGGCCCTTGAGGAGCGTACAGCGTTCGCCATCGAGGTGGACCGCTTCGCCGAGGGGTGGGACAGGGGAGGGTGTGGGCCGCCCACCGCGAACGTTTTCGAATGAGGTGTCGTAACCGGCGGAGGTGAGTGATGGGAGGACGGCGGGGTTCACAAGCCCGAGTGTTTCGGTGTGGAGTTCGAAGGCGAGCCGAAGCGCGGCCGCAAACCACGGTTCGTGGATCGTCTCGCCCCGGTTGAAGCGAGACAGCAGGCTGGACTCACGGAAGCGTGAGAATCGCTGTTCCTGCTGTTCGAAAAGGAGGGCGACCGAGAGGAAGGCTTCGGAGGGACGACGGTCGGCGACCACAAACACGTCGATGTCGGTGTTCATTGCGCGGAACGAATGGTGGTGTTCCTCCACGTCGTCCCTCCGGGCTGCCAGTTGCTAGCGGCGGGTGATGGTGTCGATTTCGGCGAGCTCGTCAGTGGTGAGGCGCCAGCTGCCGGCGGCGACGTTTTGGTCGACCTGTTCGGGTTTGGTGGCGCCGGCGATGACGCTGCCGACGTGCGAGAGGCTGGCGAGCCAGCCGATGGCGAGATCGACCATGGACTTGCCGCGGGCTTCGGCGAAGGCTTCGAGCTTGCCGAGGGTTTCGTAGTTCTTCTCGGTGAGGATGCGGCCGGCCATGGGGCCAGCGTTGGCAAGCCGGGTGCCGGTCGGCAGGTCCTGGCCCTGGCGGTACTTGCCGGTGAGGAAGCCGCTGGCGAGGGGGAAGAAGGGGAGGATCTGGAGACCGTACTTGTTACAGGCGGGCACGAGTTCGGTCTCGATGCGGCGATCGAGGAGGTTGTATTCGTTCTGGGCGGAGATGAACGGTGTGTAGCCGCGCTGCTGGGCGATGTAGTGGGCTTCGGCGGTTTGCCAGCCGTTGAAGTTCGATGAACCGATGTAGCGGACTTTGCCGGCCGTGACCAGGTCATCGAGGGCGCGCAGCGTCTCTTCGATGGGCGTCGTCGTGTCCGGGCGGTGCATCTGGTAGAGGTCGATGTAGTCGGTCTGGAGGCGCCGGAGGGAGTCTTCGACGGCGTTGATAATGTACTTGCGGGAGCCGCCGGCCTTGTGCGGACCTTCGCCCATTTTCGAGGCGAACTTGGTGGCGATGATGACGTCCTCGCGCTTGCCCTTGAGGATCTTGCCGAGGAATTCCTCGGACTTGCCCTGGCCGCCATAGACGTCGGCGGTATCGAGGAGCGTGATCCCGGCATCGAGGGCGTGGTTGACGACGGTTTCGGACTGGTCGAAATCGCAGCGCATGCCGAAGTTGTTGCAGCCGAGGCCGACGACGGAGACTTCGAGGCCGGAGTTGCCGAGGTGGCGGTATTCCATGGTGGGGACTCCCGGAGTGGGTTGTTGAGCGGTGAAGTATAGCGGCGTAAGGGTGACGTGTACGTGAGGGTTCGTTTTCGGGGGATCGTTAGTGCTAGGCTAACTGGATGGCCCCGGTCACCGAGATCCCGATTCCCACGCGGGCGAGCCCGTTTGCTTCGCTGAAGCACCAGCAGTTCCGGTGGCTGTACGCGAGCAACATCCTCTTCTTCCTGGCGATGAACGGGCAGTTCATCGTGCGGTCGATCCTGGCGTACGACCTGACGGGCTCGAAGGTGGCGCTGGGGATGGTGAACCTGGTGGTGGCCATCCCGCTGCTCGTGGTTTCGCCCTTTGGCGGGGTGTTGGCCGACCGGATGGAGAAGCGGCGGCTGATCATCGCGGGGCAGGCGGTGCTGGTGACCAACGAGCTGGTCATCCTCGCGCTGCTGCTCACGGGGAGGCTGGAGTTCTGGCACCTGCTGGCGGTCGTGTTCGTGATGGGGTGCGTGTTCCCGTTCATCATGCCGGCAAGGCAGGCGATTGTGGTCAGCATTGTCGGGCGGCAAGGGCTGGGCAACGCGATGGCGTTGCAAATGGGCGGCATGAACGCAGCGCGCATCGTGGGGCCGGTGCTGGCCGGCGCGCTGGCAGCGGCGGCCGGGGTGAAGTGGGTCTACATCATCGCGGTGGGAATGTACGCGTTCGCGCTGCTTTCGATGACACGCGTGAACCAATCGCCGCCGGCGCCGGGGATGGGCCAGCGGTCGGTGATTTCGGAGCTGAAGGGCGGGTTCACCTATGTGGCGAAGGACCCGCCGGTGCGGGCGCTGATGATCATGGGCATCATCCCCATGCTGTTGGCGATGCCATTCCAGGGCCTGCTCGTGGTGTTTTCCGATGACATCTGGAAGGTGGGCGATGCCGGGCTAGGGCTGCTGCACGCGGCGGCCGGCACGGGCGGAATCATCGGGTCGTTCTTCGTAGCGTGGCGGAGTGAATCGCCGCGGCGGCTGAAGATCATGATGTCGAGCCTGCTGGCGTTTGCGGGGACGCTCTTCCTGTTCGCGATCAGCCCGTGGTTCCTGCTGGCGCTGCCGCTGGTGTTGATTGCGGACGTGTTCGTGAGCATTTTCTCGACGATGAACAACACCGTGGTGCAGCTGCTGATCCCGGACGAGGTCCGGGGGCGCGTGATGGCGCTGATGATGATGACGTTCGGGCTGACGCCGCTCGGGACGTTGCCGGTGAGCGTGGTGGCCGAGGCGTTCGGCGCGCCGGCGGCGGTGGCAGGGGCCTCGGTGGTGACGGTGGTGCTCTCGGTCGTGATCTATTTGATGAGCCGGTCGATCCGGGAGCTGGACCGGATTAGCGAGGAAGCCCTCGAAGCCGACCGGGCGAACGGCGGGCTGGGGCCGGCCTGGCCGGGCATGCCGCCGGCCGTCGTGGAGGTGGTGGCACCGGATGGGCCGAAGCCAGCGCCGGTGCCCCAGCGATAGAGTGGTGGGGCCGGCAACTCTCCCGGCCCCCACCGATTGCTGAGTCCTACCCCCGGGGCAGGCCCAGGCCGCGCGTCGCGATGATGTTTCGCTGCACTTCGCTGGTGCCTGCTGCGATGGTGCCGGGCACGGTGCGCATGTACGCCCGGCCGTAGGCGCCGCGCAGGGGCGCGCCCGCATCATTCGCATCGATGCGCTGGCCGCCGAGGCCGATGAGCTTCACGCCGAGGTTGGCGATCCGCTGGCCCAGTTCGCTGCCAAACGCCTTCGACATCGACGCCTCGTAGTTCGGGATTTTGCCCTTGCTCTGCATCCAGACCACCTGGTAGCTCAGCAGGCGGCTCACCTGGACTTCAACCGCGAGGTTCGCGAGCCCGTTGCGGATGTGCGGCTCCTCGATGAGGCGCCCGTTCGCGCCCTTCGCTTCCTTCGCGAATCCGGTCAGCTCCTCCACCTGGCGACGGCCGCTGGCCGACCAGTTCACGCCGCTGCGTTCGAAGTCCAGCAGGGTGGTCGCCACGTACCAGCCGCGGTTCTCTTCGCCCATCATGTTCGAAGCGGGCACGCGCACGTCTTCGAAGAAGACCTCGTTGAATTCGTGGTCTCCGAGCATGTTGATGAGCGGCCGGACGGTGATGCCGGGGCTCCTGCCATCGACGAGGAAGTAGGAGATGCCGCGGTGCTTGGGAGCATCCGGGTTCGTGCGCGTGAGGACGTGGAACCAGTCGGCGTGGTGCGCCCCGCTCGTCCAGATCTTCTGTCCGTTGATGACGAAGTCGTCGCCATCGCGGATGGCGCGGGTTTGCAGGCTTGCGAGGTCGGAGCCGGAGCCGGGCTCGCTGAAGCCCTGGCCCCAGTGCGCCTCGCCGCTGGCGATGCGCGGCAGGTGGTACTTCTTCTGCTCTTCGTTGCCATGCACCATGAGGCAGGGCCCGACCATGCTGATGCCCTGGCCGCCGCCGCCGGGCGCGCCGGCGTAGCCGCTTTCTTCCCGGAAGATGAGTTGCTGCATGTGGCTGGCGCCCTGGCCACCGTATTCTTTCGGCCAGGCCATGGTGAGCCAGCCGTTGGCGGCGAGGCGCTTTTCGTATTCGCGCTCGGCTGCGTTGGTCACATCGTCGCCGGGCCGGGCGGTCGCGGGCGGCGGGTTCCAGTTTTCCTTAATAAATGAACGTACCCGCTGCCGGAACTCTTCCTGCTCTTCGGTGAACACAAACTCCATCGGTAGCTACCTCCTGCCAGTAGGCCGAACTATACGCCTGGAGAGCACGCCGGGGGCCGAGCGCCGGGCGCCGGGCGCCGGTGTTCGTGCACCGGGCACCGGGCACCTGGCACTCGGCACCGGGCACTCGGCACCGGGCGCCTCGCCCCAGCGCCAACCTCCAGCCGCTTCCTAAGGGTATTCGCCCCGCCCTCTTCTTCCCTTCGAAGCTTTCATCGATTTCGACTCGATTTCGCGCACGTTTTACATTCGCGACACTCCAATGTCGCGCGGCCATGCCGAAAACCACGGGGTGAAGGTGCGTCTGACCGCGCTCGCCCTCGGCGTTGCCGTGCTCGTGGCCATTGGCTTCGCGAGCGGCATGCACGTCGCCATGCTCGCCGCATGCGTTGTCGCGGGCGTGGCCGGCAGCTATGGCGCATGGCGATTTCTCCAGGCCCATCGCGTCACCGGGAGCCGCGTGGCGCTGGTTGCGGCTGGCGTGTCGCTCGGTTGGCCCGTGGCCGCGCTGGTCACCATCGCGGGGAACCCCGGCGGCCCGATCGAAGCGGGCGCGGCGACCTCCGCGGGGGCCATGGCGCTCGCCGGGTTTGGCGTTTCGCGTTCGTCGCACTGGCTGCGGCTGCGCATCGGGCTGTGGCTGCCGCACGCTGTGGCCGCGTGGCAACGCGGCGAAGTCGCACCCCTGGAACACCTGGTCGAAGCGTCGGCCGGAGAGGCGGCTTCCGCGCACGCCTCCCGCACGGCGGCCCTCGCTTACACGCTTGCTGAACCCCTCTCCCTGAGCCCCCGTGAGGTGAACGACCTGGTGCTCGCGGCGCTCGTACACCCGCTCGGGGCAGTCCTCACCGGTGGCGAGGTTGCCTGCCCGCCAACGCACGACGCGGCGCTCCATGCCGCCGCGATGCTCGACCACCTCCCCGCCGCCCGCGGGGCCGCCGATGTCCTCCGGCACGTGGGCGAACGCTGGGACGGCCGGGGCGCGACCGGGCTTTCCGGCGAGCAACTGGTCCTGGGCGGGCGCATCTTCGCCGCCATCGAAGCGTTCGATAAGGCGTCCGAGGCCGGCCTCGAAGCGGCCATCCGCGAAATGCGCGACGGTGCGGGCAACGCTTTCGACCCCGTGATCACGTCGGAGCTCATCCACCTCTTCCGCACGCGGCCCGCATTCGCCGCGTAAACGGTGCGAACCCTCTGTCGAACCACCGGGCCGAAGACGACTATTCACCTACCGGCCTACCGTGCCGTCACCGGTGGGACACTCGTAGAAACGCGAAAGTTGGGCGGATGACTTCGAATTCGCGCCCCCCGCTTCGTTACCCGCTCTGGAGCCTGGTGCTCGTGGCGCTTTCGCCGCTGGTAGCACTCCCGCCGGCGATCGGCGCGCTCTTCGGGCTGGACCCGTGGTACGCGGCGATCCAGTTCGCGGTGGGCTGCGCTGTCGCGGCCATCGCCATCGCGCTTTGCCAGAAGCACGTGGCGCGGCCCATCGCGCGGGCGGCCGATACCATCTCCGCGGCAACCGAATCGGAACTTACCGACCGCATGGAACCGGCCCGGGTGCGGGAGCTGCACACGCTCACGGAAGCCTTCAACGCGATGGCCGAATCGGTCCAGGAATCGACCGATTCGCTGGTGTACCGGGCATTCCACGATCCCCTGACCGGGCTCCCCAACCGGGCGCTCTTCCTCTCCGCGTTCACGCGGGCGCTTTCGGTGCCCCATCGCAACAACCGCGTGGCCGTGCTGTTCATGGATGTGGACCGCTTCAAGTACCTGAACGACACGCTGGGTCACGGTGTCGGCGATCAGCTGCTTTCGGTGTTCAGCCAGCGCCTGGTTGGCGCGGCCGAGGGCCACATGGTGGCTCGCCTTGGTGGAGACGAATTCACCGTTTTGGTGCAATCGACGAACGCGCACGCCACCGCCATCAGCATCGCCGAACGGGTGATGTATTCACTCAAGCGGCCGTTCTCGCTCTCCGGCCAGGAGATGTTCGTCACCTCCAGCATCGGCATCGCCGTGAGCACGCAGGCCGACCGCACGAGCACCGAACTGCTTCGCAAGGCCGACATCGCGCTGTACCGGGCGAAGGCCGAGGGCCGGGCCCGGCACGTGTTGTTCACGGACGAACTCGACTCGATCCCGGCCGAGCGCTTCGACCTGGATAACGCGCTCCGCCGCTCCGTCGAACGCGGTGAGCTGCTCCTGCACTACCAGCCGATCGTCGACCTCCGCTCCGGCGACGTGGTCGGCATGGAGGCGCTGCTGCGCTGGGACCATCCGCACCGGGGCATCCTCTCGCCGGCGACGTTCATCTCCATCGCCGAAGAGACGGGCGAGATCATCCGGATTGGCCAGTGGGTCATCGAAGAGGCGTGCCGGAGGACCGTGGAGTTCCAGCGGCTGCGGCCGGCGTACCCGATCACGGTGTGCGTGAACATTTCGGCGGCGGAATTCCGCCAGCCCAACCTGGTCGAACGCGTGGCGGCGACGCTGAAGGAGACGGGGCTGCCGGCGCGCCAGCTCAAGCTCGAACTGACCGAGAGCGTGCTCATCCAGGACATCCCGGCGACGCTCGAGGTGCTGGGGCGGCTGCGCGAACTCGGGGTGGGGCTCGCCATTGATGACTTCGGCACCGGGTACTCGTCGCTCAGCTACCTGCAGCGGCTGCCGGTGGACACGCTGAAGATCGACCAGTCGTTCATCGCGCGGCTGGGGGTGGACGAGACGAGCGGCCCGGTGCTTCGCGCCATTGTGGAGATGGGCAACGCCCTCAAGATGAACATCGTTGCCGAGGGCATCGAGAACATGTGGCAGTGGGACTACCTGGCGGAGATTGGCTGCAAGCAGGGCCAGGGCCACCTCTTCACGGCCGCGCTGGACGCGACCGAATTCGCCGAACTGATGACCGCCCACGGCCCAATCGCCACGCGCCGCATCAAGCGGGTGCCGCGGGCAGTTTAGGGGCGGCGGCCCGGCGGCGAGCGGCCGTTCGAGGCACGGGCCCGGCAGAGTTCCAGGGAGATGACCGGATATCGCGCGCGGGGCGTCCCGCGGCGGTGGTTGCTGCCATAACGCCGGGGTGCGGGGGCGCGGCCGGGCCACGCATATGCGTTTCTAACGAGTTGTTGGTTTACGAAACCTTGTGCGTTATAGGTGAAAACCCTTACTGTTCACCGCAAAGTCACTCCGGGCGCCGTTGGGTTGCCGCGGAGTGTATGCGTGCCAGCCTTGCCACGGCAGGGTGCTGGCGGCGAGTCAATGACGATGCGGGAGAGCCCACTCCCCACCAGGCTGCGGATGGGCGACGGGCCACACGGGAGTAGTGGCGCTCACGGCGAGACCTCGCC
>CALFYR010000739.1 GCA_937954195.1 uncultured Dehalococcoidia bacterium | reverse complement strand
GCGCTCAGCCGGCCAACGCCGGCCACTGCTTCACGAGCATCCCCATGTCGAAGTAGTCGTTCCAGATCTTGATCTTGCCGCCTTCGACTTCGAAGACGCCGACCACAGGAAGCTCAACCCAGCCGGTATCGATGTGGTGGCGGTCGAGCCGTTCGACGAAGACCGTGGGCCCATCGGCAACGGCGCGCCGGACGACGAACTCGTTCTCGCTCGTAGGCGCCAGGAACGGTTCGAGCACCGCCCGCACGCCGGCCGGTCCGGTGACCTTCGACATCGGGATGTTCTCGTACTCGCAGTCATCGGCGATGTAGGTGAGTGCGGTGTCGAAGTCCTTCTTCGCAATAGCGGCGACGAACGCCTGGACGGTCTCGATTGAGGTAGCGGTTGCGGTAGTCATCTTGCGTTTCCTTTCAACGTGGTGCGGCTCCGTGCCGCTTTGGCGTTAAGCGAGCGCAGGCTGATTCGCCGGCGCCCGGAGCTCCCGAGCGATGAGGTAGAACAGCGGCCCGAACGAGCCCGCGAATAGCGTGATGGCGACATACGGCCACGGGTTCATCCCGCGCTCCCTGGCGTCGAAGACCATCCAGACCATCGCGAGCACGGCGAGGATGACCAGGTCGGTGAATACCTGAGCCGGTCCCCATGCCTTGAAGTGCGGTTCGATGATTCCGAGGTATCCGACATCGAGCAGCGCTATGGCGCTGAGCACACTGAAGCCTGCGGTGATAGCGAGAAGCAGGATGAGCCTGGCCGACATGTGGGACCTCCCGGTGCGGAACTGCCACCACAATGCGGAAACGCGGGGAAGGCCAGCAATTACCTACGAGGTCATTGAAATGAGCAGCCCCGCAGAGCACGCTTGCTCTGGAGGATCGGCCCATGTCGCTCGCAGTCGCTGAACGAGAACGCGTTACCGAGGGTGGATTTGCCCGGCTGCTCCGCGAATGGCGCCACCGGCGACGGCTCTCCCAACTCGAACTCGCCCTCAGTTCCGGGGTGTCCCAGCGGCACGTCAGCTTCCTCGAATCGGGCCGCGCCCGGCCGAGCCGGAACATGATCCTCCAGCTCAGCGAGGCTCTCGACGTGCCACTTCGCGACCGCAACGATTGGCTCACCGCAGCCGGGTTCGCCCCCGCGTTCCGGAACCGGCCGCTCGATGACCCGCAGATGCGCATGGTCATGGGCGCCATCCGCATGATGCTCAAGGCCGCCGAACCCTTCCCGGCCATCGCCATCGATCGGGCCTGGAACATCCGCATGGCCAATCGCCCCTTCGAAACGCTCGCCACCCTCATCGGCGGCGACACATGGACTCGCGTGGGGGGCGAACACCGGAACCTCATGCGCCTGTTCTTCCACCCGGAGGGCCTCCGCCCGTACGTCACGAACCGGGAGGATGTCGCGCCGTTGCTCTGGCAGCGCGCAACGCGCGAGGCCGAGGCGCTCGGCGGCGACGAGATGAAAGCCGTCCTCGCCGAGCTGGCGCCCCACCAGGATCACGCTCTGCTCAACCGCGCCGCGGAAACAGCCCTCGTCCCGGTCATGCCCATCGATGTCGAAAAGGATGGCGTCCGCGTCTCGCTGTTCACGGTGATCGCCACCTTCGGCACCGCCCAGGACGTAACCGCCGACGAACTCCGGATCGAAAGCCTCTTCCCCGCCGACGAGGCCACCGAGCAGCTGTTCCGAGGTCTCGCCGCTTCGTCGTGAGAGTGCCAGGGGATATCGTGCTCCCGTGGCCCTGCCCTCGCCCGGTTCGCTCAACTACCCGCCCGCACCACGCGACCCGGGTTCCGGGTACACCGCCCATGGTCGACGATTCCCGGACCCATACGCGTGGCTGGAAGACCTGGAAGCGCCCGCAACACGGGCGTTGCTCGAGGCCCAGGAGGCACTCACCCGCTCCGTTCTGGATGCGGCCCCGGGCCGCGGGTGGTTGCGCGAGCGGCTTGAGGCCGCGCACGGCCTCGAACCAGCTGCCCTGCCGATCCGGCGAGGTCGCGACGAATTTCTGTGGACAACCCGGCCCGGCGACCAGAAGCCGCGGTTCGTCCTCCGGCGTGGCAAGTCCGAACCAGTTGATCTCATTAATCCCAACGCCTGGCCGCCCGAGGACGCATTGACGTTCGCTGTGCCGTCGCCCGACGGCCGGCTCATCGCGTTCGGCCGTGCAAGCGGAGGAACGCATAACGCCCGCATATCCATCCTCGACGTGGCAACCGGCGAGGTCCTGCCAGACCAACCGTACGGCGTTGATCACGCCTCGGTGGCATGGCGGCCGGAGAGCTCGGGCTTCTTCTATTCAGCATCGCCCAACCCCGCCGATGTGCCGGCCGGCGACGAGTGGATGTGGAACGCCATCTACGAGCACCGTATCGGTTCGTCAGGAACGCGCCGCGTCTTCGGCGACGAGACCAACAAGGAGTACTGGTGTTCCGTCTCCGTGAGTGAGTGCGGCCGGTTTGCCGTCCTTTCGAAGTGGGACTTCGTGCATGCCAATGAAACCTGGCTCGTGCGCCTCTCAGATGGCGAACTGATCCCCGTCGCTCTCGGGATGACTGGTCTCACCAGTGCCCAGGTCATTGGTGAGCAGCTGCTCATCTGGACCGACCGGGAAGCACCGAGGGGCCGGGCCTGCATCGCGCCTCTGGATGACCCGCAGAGTTGGCGAACGATCATCCCGGAGGGCGAAGGTACCCTCCAGGCAGTCGCCGGCGTCTCCGGACGGATCTTCGCTGTTTACTCGCGCGCCGCCGTGGCCGGCATCGTCGTTCACACCGTGGAAGGCCGTGCGTTGCGCGAAATCGAACTCCCGGCGCTCGGGTCCGTCAACCGCAACACGGGCGATGGCGTGGAATGCGGTGTCTACGGGGCGTGGGAGGGCGGGGACGCCTGGATAGCGTTCGAGTCGTTCGTGCAGCCACGGTCGCTTTACCACTATGACTTCGAGCGGAACCTCCTCGAACCTCGCGTCGTTCCGAATGCGGGTTTCGACCCGGGCCAGTTCGAAACCCGGCAGGTCTGGTACGAATCGCCGGACGGGACACGCGTCCCGATGTTCCTCGTCGCCGCGCGTGGTCGCGAGCCGGACGGCAACTGGCCGATCCGGCTGAACGCCTACGGTGGCTTCAATATCTCGCTCGAACCAAGGTTCTCCCCCGTCAACGCCGCATGGCTGCAAGCGGGAGGCGTACTCGCCTTCGCGAACATTCGCGGCGGCGGAGAGTTCGGCCGTCAATGGCATCAGGCAGCGACGAAAACCCGGCGCCAGAACGCATTCGACGACTTCATCGCCGCTGCCCGGTTCCTCGTCAGCGAGGGGTACACCACCGCCGAGCGAATCGTCGTCCGCGGGAACAGCAACGGCGGAATCCTCGCTGCCGTCACCATGTTGCAGGCGCCGGATGCCTTCGGCGCGGTCTTCTGCCGTGCCGCCACGCTGGACATGCTTCAGTTTCCGAAGTTCCGCCACATGGCGTCGGCGACCGTCGAGTTCGGTTCGCCGGATGACCCCCACGAAGGGCCCTACCTGGCAGGCTATTCGCCCTACCACAACGTCCATCCCGGGGTTGCGTATCCACCGGCGCTCTTCGTGGCGGCGCTCAATGACACCCTGGCACCGCCCTACGACCCTCCGAAAATGGTTGCGCTCCTGCAGGCCGAAGCGTCGGCGGGAGGGCCATACCTTCTTCTGCCGCTCCGATCCTCGGGGCATGGGGGCGCCACCACCCGGGATGCGCTCATCGAACAGGACCTGGATGAGCTCGCGTTCTACTGTCTCGCTCTGGAGATCGAACCACGCCCGCCGAATACGTAACGCGACTGCAACGTGAAGCACTTTGCCCAAATTCATGCGGCATGTATCGTTCGAGGAGGTCAGAGCCGCTGCGGATAGAGCTGGGTTGCTCAGATGCGAGCGTTCCACTAGTTGGCTTTTTGTTCTGCGCTGCGGCCCAAACGAACGCGTCGAGTGCTCGTGCCATTAGCGGTTGGTACGCATCCGACGATAGTCATCCAATTTTGGGGGAGTGAATGAAGGCTTCTACCACAGCAATCCCGCAGGCCGGCTTCGTCGCCGGACCACTGATGACAATTGTGGGGCTCGCCACAACCGCGAGCGTTGCACAACCGGCCAGCGCCGCCTTGATCATGCAGCAGCCAACGAGCACGGGAACCATAACTGAAGACCCGACGGGCACGCCTGAAACACCCACAGTCGAACAGACCGCGACTGAGCCGCCCAGCACGACCACCACGGAACCCACAGTCCCAACCACCGAACCGACGACCGCAACCAACACACCGACCGCAACGCCGACCACCGCGACGGCAACGGCAACGGCGACCGCCACCGCGACCGCCACACCCCCGCCTCCGACCGCGACTCCGACGGTCGCCACCCCGACCGCCGCCGCCACCTCACCGGCCGCGGCAACACCCACGCCCGTCTCGCCGAACGTCGGCAACTCTTCGTCCGGCGCTGGGGGCATTCCATCCGCATGGCTTGTCGTCCTCGGCCTCGCTGCCGCAGGGGCGTCCGCCTTCGCGCTGGCTGCGCGCCGCCGCTAGCAGCCGAAATGAAGGGGACCGAACGATGTTTCGGTCCCCTTTCGCTGATTCAGGCCCAGTCGCGGGTGGGCACGCAGAGCGGGATTGGCCAGTTCGTCCAACGCCTGCCTGGCGCTCATCGCCTACGGCGGGCGTTCTGGCTCTGATGCGCGGGAAGTGCGCTTCTCATTTCCCGGGCTCCGCCCCCGTGTAGGTCAGTTGCACGAAGTTGCCGTCCGGGTCTTCGCATGTGGCGATCCAGAATCCGTCGCCCTGGTGTTCCGGCTGCTGGTAGATGGGCACCCCGGCTTCGGTCAGGCGCCGTACTTCGCCGTGAATGTCATCCGTCCTCAGCTGCGCCAGGAACCGGTGCCGGTCCGGGTTAGGCCCACGCACCTCGCTATGGGTGCCGATGCACAGGCACGGTTGCTCGATATTCCCGAGGATGACGAACCCCGGTGATTCCAGCGCGACGGGGAGCCCCATCACGTCCCGGTAAAACGGGAGCAGCCGGTTGAGGTCGCTGCTCCAGATTGTCATGCCATCGAACCTGGTGATCATGGTTCGTCTCCTCATCTTCCGATTGCTAACCGTCGAAAAATGTACGATGGTGTTACTAACCTGTCAACAATCTTGACCGGTGTTGCGAACGATGGGGAGCACAGGCATGATTGCCACAATGGATGACCCGGCCGAGCGGCCCGCGCCCGGAACGCTCGCGCTCGTGCAGGCGCTGCTAAACGCGCCCGAACACGAGCCGACCGACCACGACCTTGCCCTCGGCGATGAGCTCCGCCGGCTTTCCGCGACCGGCGAGAGCCAGGCCGGGCTGGCCGCAAGGTTCGGTATCAGCCAACAGATGGTCAGCGCAGCCCTTCGGGAGCGCCGGCTCATCGGGCCGCGTGGATACAGCCTTGCCACTCCGTCCACTACGGCGGCTTGGCTGGGTGCCCAGGGCTTCGATCCATCGCCCGCAGGTGTTTCCCCCACGGAACACCGGGACCTGCTCCGCCTGCGCCAGGCGCTGCTCGCGCTCACCGTGGCCAACAACGGAGCCAACCTCGCTCCATCGGCGATTGAGGCGCTAAATGCGGTCGCCGCTGCCCGCTCGTTCGCGCTCGAGTTCGACGCGAGGGGCGAGGGCTCGTTGAAGCCGTCCTCAAGCGGAGCGGCGGGCTACATCGAAACTGTCCTGCTGGCCGTCCACCAGGCACAGGCCAACGGCACCTGGCCGCGCCTCAAAGCCTGCCCCGCCGAACACTGCCAGCACGTGTTCTACGACGCATCGAAGAACCGGACGGCCACATGGTGTTCCATGGCCATCTGTGGGAACCGGACCAAGGTGCGGAACTACCAGCAACGCCGCCGCGAAACGGCCCGCACACGCCGAACGACCTAGGCGGCGCCATCCAGCACGCTGCGCACCTTCTGGGCGAAGGCGGCCGCCGTGAACGGCTTCTGCAGGAATCCCGAACCTGCGACCACCCCGTGGTGCACGACGGCATCGTCGGTGTAGCCCGAAACGTACAGCACCCGCGCTTCCGGGCGCATCGAACGGAAGCGCACGGCGAGTT
>CALFYR010000738.1 GCA_937954195.1 uncultured Dehalococcoidia bacterium | reverse complement strand
GCCTGATGTTCGCGCTCGACATAGCCAGCCGCCTGGCGTTCCCGTTCCTGCCGTTTAGGCTCCCGTTCTAGGCGCCCGAAGCTGGAGACTTCTCACGCCGCTCCTTCACTACGGCCCACGGAATACCCACTATCGCCAACGTCATGACCGTATGAATCAGCGCGTAGAACGGCAGCAGGATAATCGGCAGCGGCCCCGTATCGTCGCTCGGCTCAGGGATCACAAACAGCAGGACGCTCCACACGACGGTGGCCGCCATGGCGGCGGCCGCCAGGACCACCACGAACCGGCGTCCCAGTAGCGCTGGCCACAGCGCCACAAGCGGTGGAATGGCTAAGCAAACGGCCAGTGCCAACCATGTCACGGGTCACCGCCCGGACCGCGAATCCAAAATCCGCAATCCAAATCCAAAATCAGATCACCAGATGCCGAGTTGCATCTTTACGTCTTCGCTCGCCATCGTCCGCGGGTCCCACGGTGGGTTCCAGACGATCTGCACGTCGACATCCTTCACGCCGGGAAGCTCGCGCAGCTTTGCGTACGCCTCGCCGCGAATGATCGGCCCGAGCGGGCAGCCGGGGCTCGTCAGCGTCATCGTGACCATCACGTCCCCGTCCTCATACGTGACGTCGTACACGAGGCCAAGGTCGACGATGCTCATGTTGATCTCCGGGTCTTTCACTTCCCAGAGCTTCGCCATCAGTTCGTCGTGAGTTGGTGCGGTTTGCGTTGCTTCGGCCATCGGGCCCTCCTTATGCAGCTGTGGTTGCCTGCTTGAGCCCTTCCTGGAGCACGTTCCAGGAGAGCAGCGCGCATTTCACGCGCACCGGCAGTTTCGCGACTCCCTCCAGTGCCTGGAGGTCGCCGAGTTCGTCATCGGGTAGCGCCCCATCGATGAGCATGGCGCGCACTTTGCCGAGCACTCGCCCGGCTTCTTCGACCGTGCGGCCTTTCAGCCGCTCCGTCAACATCGATGCGCTCGACTGGCTGATCGAGCAACCCTGCCCCCAGAAGGTCAGGTCGTCGATGGTCTGGCCGTGGACCACCAGGTCCAGGTGAATTTCGTCACCGCACACCGGGTTCACGCCCTCGACGCGCTGTGTGGGCGCGTCCAGCTCGCCCCGGTTTCGCGGCTTCTTGTAGTGGTCGAGGATGATCTCGCGATAGAAGTCGTCAAACTGCGGCTCTTGCATCGCCGCCTCCGAATATCCGGTTCACGTGTTCCAGCGCTTCCACCAGCACATCGACCTCGTCCATCGTGTTGTAAATCGCGAAGCTCGCGCGGCTCGTCGCCGGAACGCCGAGGTGCCGAATGAGCAGCTGCGCGCAATGATGCCCGGCGCGGATCGCCACGCCATGCCCGTCGGCAATCGTCGCGATGTCGTGTGGGTGCGCTGCATCCATCGCGAAGCTCACCACGCCGCCGCGTTCTTCCGCATCCTCCGGCCCAAACACCGTCAGACCGGGTACCTTTCGCAGCGCATCGAGCGCATAGGCCGTTATCTGGACCTCATGCTGCCGTACCGCGTCCATCCCGAGCGCCGCCAGGTAATCCACGGCCGCCCCGAACGCGATCACGTCCGCGATGTTCGGTGTCCCCGCTTCGAACTTGTGCGGCACGTCCGCCCAGGTCGATTCCTCCGGCCGCACCAGCGCGATCATGTCGCCGCCCCCAAGGAACGGCTCCATCTCCGCGAGCAGCCCATCGCGTGCCCACAGCACGCCCACGCCCGTCGGCCCCAGCATCTTGTGCGAAGAGAACGCGACAAAGTCCGCGCCCAGAGAGGGCACATCTACCGGCAGGTGCGGGACGCTCTGCGCCGCATCGAGCAGCACCAGAGCGCCGTGCCGGTGGGCAATCTCCGCCACATCAGCCACGGGGTTGATCGTCCCGAGCACGTTCGACATGTGGACCAGGCTCACGACCTTCGTCCGGTCGGTCACCAGCTCGCGAAGCTGGTTGAGGTCGAGGTGGCCGTCTTCGCGTACCGTCACGTACCGAAGCACCGCGCCCTTCCGCCGCGCCAGCAGCTGCCACGGCACGATGTTCGAATGGTGCTCCATCAGCGTCAGGACAATCTCGTCGCCCTCGCTGATGTTCGAGTCGCCCCACGCCCGCGCGACCAGGTTGATGGATTCGGTTGCGTTCCGCGTAAACACGATGTCGTTCGCGTTCGGAGCACCGATAAAGTCCGCCACCTTCGCCCGGACGCCTTCGTATTGGTCGGTCGCACGGTTCGCCAGGGTGTGAATGCCGCGGTGTATGTTCGCGTTCGAAGTCTCGTAGTAGCGCACGAGCGCGTCGATGACCTGGCGCGGCTTCTGGGTCGTCGCGGCGCTATCGAGGTACACCAGCGGCCGCCCGTTTACCTGCTGATCGAGGATTGGAAAGTCCCTCCGGATCGCGGCGATGTCAAGCATGGCTGGTCCCCTCTCTACGGCAGGTCGATTTCGACCTCGCCCCCTTCGATTCGGACGGGATACGTGCGGACAGGCCGGACGGCGGGCAGGCACAGGGCCCGGCCCGTCGTCACATCGAAACGCGCGCCGTGGCGGGGGCACTCGATCTCCTTGCCATCCAGCTTTCCCTGGTCCAGCGGGCCGCCATCGTGCGTGCACACGTCATCGATGGCGTAGATGCCTTCGCCGGTGTTGCACACCGCCAACCGCTTCCCGCCTGCTTCGACCACAATGGCCTCGCCGGCGGCAACGTCTTCTTCCTTGGCGACCACGTTCCAGGCCATGGCTAGTCCAGCTTCTCCTCAAGTCGGTCGACGAGTTCCTGCCGCAGCTCTTCGTTCGGGACACGCCCGAAGACTTCCTCCAGGAACGCCCGGACCAGCATCGCCTCGGCTTCCTTGTACGGGATGCCGCGCGCCTGCAGGTAGAACAGCTGATCCTGCTCGACCGGACCCGCCGTGGCGCCGTGCGACGCGCGGATGATGTCGGAGGTCAGGATCTCGAGCACCGGGTCGCTGTCGGCCTTCGCCGTCTTGCTCAGCAACAGGTTGCGGTTCTCCTGGGCGGCGTCCGCGTTCTTCGCGCCCAGCCCAACCCGTGTCAGCCCGTAATACACCGACTGCGCGTCGTCCTTGAGCGCCGACTTGTACACCAGGTCGCTCCGCGTATCCGGCCCGACGTGGTCCTGCAGGGTGAAGAAGTCCGCGTGCTCGTTGCTCACGCCGAAGCCGACGCCAAGCAGCTCGCTCGCCGTACCACGCTCCACGAGCGAGGACTCAAGGTGGCCCTTCACCACTTCGCCGCCCAGGACCAGCTGCAGGTTCTGGAACTGCGCGTCGCGCTGCGTGCCGGCGAACCGCTGATGCATGAACACCTTCGTGTTCCCGCCCCAGTTGTGAATCGCGTAGTACCGAACTTCAGAGCCCGGTCCCGGCGCAACCTCCACCACGGGCAGCGCAACGATGTTCGAACCGTCGGAGGTGAACTCCTCGACGATCGTCACGCGGCTGTTCGCACCGGTGATGATGAGCGTATGGGGCGTGGCCAGCCCCCCGCCGCTCGCCGTCCGCTTGATGCGCACGGGCGCGGCCAGTTCGGCATTCGAAGGCACATGCACGGCGATGCCGGCGTTCGTGTAGGCGTAATGCAGTGCCGTCAGCCGGTCTGTCCCCGGCGTCACCACGCTCGCGAATAGCTTCGCGGCCGCATCGGCCTCGGGAGTTCCGTGATCGGCCAGGAGGCTCACCCGCGCGCCACGTTCGAGGCCCTCGCAGGTGACATGCTCTTCCGCCGCGGCCGTCTCGGGCGTCAGCCCGATGCCGCTGATGTCGTAGTACTTCCACGGCCGCTCGGCGCGCGAGTCCGGCCATTCCATCTCGCTCGCAAGGTTCGCCGCGTTCGCGCGAACTGGCGTCAGCCAGGCGGGGTCGCCTTCGCCCGCGCGCTGGCTCGCCGCCCGGAAGTCGAGTCGCTGTTCAACCACAGCAGTCATTCGCTACCTCTTCTCTCAGCTCTGCCACTGCTGCCCTCACCGCTCCCTCTTGAGCTCCCCCTCTCCATGCCATGGAGAGGGAGCCGGGGGGTGAGGTCTAGCCGACCGCGCCGTCCATCTGCAGTTCGATGAGGCGGTTCAGTTCGACGGCGTACTCCATCGGGAGCTCCTTCACGATCGGCTCAACGAACCCGTTGACGATCATCTTGGCCGCGTCTTCCTCGCTCATGCCCCGGCTCATCAGGTAGAAGAGCTGGTCTTCGCCGAGCTTTGAAACGTAGGCCTCGTGCTGGATGCTCACATCCGGCTCGTCGATCTCCATCGTCGGGTACGTGTCCGAACGGGAAGTCTCGTCCAGCAGCAACGCGTCGCAGCGAACGTTCGCCTTCACTCCCTCGCATCCGTCGTACACCTTCAGCAGGCCGCGGTAGCTCGTGCGTCCGCCGTCCTTGCTGAGCGACTTCGAGATGATGGTCGAGGTCGTGTTCGGCGCCGCATGCACGATCTTGCCGCCGGCGTCCTGGTGCTGCCCTTCGCCGGCAAACGCCAGCGAGAGGATCTCACCGTGCGCGCCCGGTTCCATCAGGTACACGCTCGGGTACTTCATGGTCAGCTTCGAACCCAGGTTCCCGTCGACCCATTCCATCACCGCGTCCTGGTAGGCCACGGCGCGCTTGGTCACGAGGTTGTAGACGTTGTTCGACCAGTTCTGGATCGTCGTATAGCGGACGCGCGCGCCCTTCTTCACGATGATCTCGACCACCGCGCTGTGCAGCGAGTCGGACCGGTAGATAGGCGCCGTGCAGCCTTCCACGTAGTGAACCTGGCTGCCCTCGTCCGCGATGATCAGCGTCCGTTCGAACTGGCCCATGTTCTGGGTGTTGATCCGGAAGTACGCCTGCAGCGGGATGTCCACCTTCACGCCCTTCGGCACGTAGATGAACGAGCCGCCGCTCCAGACCGCGCTGTTCAACGCGGCGAAGCGGTTGTCCCCGGGCGGCACCACCGTCCCGAAGTACTCCTTGAAGATGTCTTCGTGTTCCTTCAGCGCCTGGTCAGTGCCGAGGAAGACCACGCCGAGCTTCTCCAGGTCCTCGCGGATGTTGTGGTACACCACTTCGGAGTCGTACTGCGCGCCAACACCCGCGAGGTATTTCTTCTCAGCCTCGGGAATGCCCAGCTTGTCGAACGTCCGCCGGATGTACTCCGGCACGTCGTCCCAGCTGCGCTCGTCCCGGTCGGTCGCCCGCACGAAGTAGTGGATATCGTTGAAATCGATGTCGTTGAGCTGCTCCGTGCCCCACGGCGGGTTCTGCTTCTGGTTGAAGGTCTCAAGCGCCTTCAGCCGGAACTCGCGCATCCACTGCGGCTCGTCCTTCATGTCCGAAATCATGTTCACGATTTCGGGCGTCAGGCCCTTGTTCGCCTTGAAGAGCGCTTCCTCCGGGTCGTAGAACCCGTACTTGTATTCACTAACGATGGATTCTGGTGCGGTCGTCATGGAATTCCCCCTTACGCCGTTGCCAGCTGTGCTTCGAGTTCGTCGTAGCCGCTTGCTTCGAGCTGTTCCGCCAGCTCCGGTCCACCCGACTTCACGATGCGTCCTTCGATGAGGACGTGGACGAACTGCGGCTTGATGTAGTTCAGCAAGCGCTGGTAGTGCGTGATGAGCAGCAGGCCCATCTTCTCGTTCATCAGCGTGTTCACGCCTTCGGCAACCGTCCGCAGCGCGTCGATGTCGAGGCCCGAGTCCGTCTCGTCCAGCACCGCCATCGCAGGCTGCAGCATCGCCATCTGGAGCATTTCGGCCCGCTTCTTCTCACCACCGCTGAAACCGTCATTCACATAACGGCGAGCGAAGTCCTGGTCCACCTTGAGCAGATCCATCTTCTCGAACAGCGTCTCGCGGAATTCGCGGATCGGCACTTCGTGCCCGCGCGTCGCGTTCACCGCCTGCCGCATGAAGTTCACCAGCGTCACGCCCGGGATTGCCACCGGGTACTGGAAAGCCAGGAAGAGGCCCTTGCGGGCGCGCTCGTCCGGCGTCATCTCCAGCAGCGATTCACCGCGGAACAGGATGTCGCCGCCGGTCACTTCATAGTTGGGGTTGCCCATCAGCACGTTCGCCAATGTGCTCTTCCCCGAGCCGTTCGGGCCCATGATCGCGTGGATCTCGCCAGGCTGAATCGTCAGAGAAAGTCCCTTCAGGATTTCCTTGTCGCCGATGCGAGCCCGGAGGTCCTTGATCTCCAGGAGAGCTGTCATATCCGGTGTTCTCCTTACCGTACTTCGATGATCTGCCGGTCCGGCGTTCCTCGGACCAGGTATTCACAACATGGCGCCCCATCGACGATGCGATTGAGCTGTTCGACATCCTGTCCGAGCAGCAGTTCGATAGCCTGCCGGTCGGATTCGCAGGGCAGCCGCGAGAGTTCCGCCGCCTTGTGATAGGGACACGACGTGTTCACCAGGTGGAACCCGTCGGCCTCGGCCCGCCACTCCTCCAGGATCCCTTCGGCCCGCAGTGCGGCGGTCACATGAGCGACCACTTCCTCCACCGCGGCGCTGTCCGGGATTTCATCCCTGTGCCGCGACGCAAGCGCCTCCGCCACGCTCGACATCACGACGGCGATCACGTCATCGCGTTCGCCAAGCCCCTTGAGCATGCGCTCAAGGAGGTCGGCGTATGCCGGCGGGACGGTTTGCGTTGCCTTTGGTGTCGCGAAGAACGCGTAATACGGCCGGCCCGTCGCTTGCTTCACCGTCTTCGCATCAACCAGCCCATCGGCCCGAAGATGGTCCAGGTGCCGCCGCACAGCCGCAGCCGTAATCCCGAAGTGTTCGGCCAGTTCTTCGGCACGCGCCTCCCGGTGGGCGACCACGTACTCCAGAATCCGGTCCTTCGTTCCCTGCATGTGACCAGTTTAACGCAGCAGGAATACTTTCGCTACTTTCAAGTTGCAAAAGTACCCGTCAGCGTGGTTGCGTCTGAGCGGGCGGCGGCGCCGTCGGCACGAACTCCGGTGAAACCACGTCATCCTCCATTGGCACGCCGAGGGCCAGGTCGCGCCGCAACCGGATCGCCCGCCCGAATTCGGCGCCCAGCAGCAGGATCGATGCGTTCACGAACATCCACACCAGGAAGGCCAGCGCGGTCCCGAAACCCGCGTAAATCGCTGTATCCCGCGAAAAGCTCGATTCCGAAAGGATGATCGCGATCATGTTTTTCGCGATTTCGAACAGCAGCGTGGCGAACACCGCCCCCGCGAGCGCATCCCGCCAGTGCGGTCGGGCCGCGGGCGCGAACCGGTACAGCAACATGAACATCACGAACGTCACCACCGCCGGTATGCCGTAGCTGGCCACCTCAAGCGCCAGGTTCGCGTCCAGCGGGAACGGTTCCACGTCGTCGAATCGCCGGACCACGTTCCGTGCCAGCGCTGTGAGCAGCACGGAAACGATGATCAGCACGCCAACGGTCGGGATCAGTGCGAAGTCGATCAGTTTCGACCGCCAGTAGGAACGCCCGAGTTTCAGGTGCGCGGCGGCATTCAGGCCCTTGCGAACGGCTCCGAATATGCCGCTGGACGACCACACCAGGAACACGACGCCGAAGCCGAGGCTCGCAGGGCTGAAGTCCTGCGCCCTCCGGATAATCTCATCGACGTTGTTGCGCACTGTCTCCGATTCTTCGAGCGGCACCTGTTCGAACACCCAGTCGGCAATGCGGTCCCGGTCCACCACCAGCCCGAAAACGGACAGCGTGATGAGGCTAAGCGGCACCAGCGAAAAGATGGCGTAGTACGCGATCGCCGCGGCGTAGGTGGAACAGCTGTCCTCGATGTACAGGCTGATCGTCTTCGTGACGATTTCGAACGGCGCGCGCACCGGGCCGGGGACAAAGTGCCAGAGCTGTGCTGCCCGGTGCTTCAAGCGCTCTCTCCCTCTCGCCGTGCCACCGGCTCTAGGTTCGCCTATGAAGCCGCGATGCGCGAATGCGGCGAATCCCGCATTCCATCATAGGTGAGCGCTGTTGCAGAGACGTTCCAGTGCCGCATCCCATTGGGGAATCACCGCCGGCCACGCAAACCCCGCCGCCGATGCCTGGAACGGTCCCCGATCCGGCCTTGGGCCCAGGAGCAAGCCGCGCAGCTTCGCGATGAACCCCGCCTCATCATCGAAGAGACAGGTTTCATGGAACTCTGGCGGTGTCAGGGCCGGGTAGTTGTACCGGTTCGGGGCGCAGGGCACGCATCCGGCGTACATCGCCTCCACCATGCCGACGCCGAAGAATTCGTGCCGCGTGGTGCTCACCACGATATCCGCCTGCTTCAGCAGCTGCCCGTACGCCTCCCGCGATGGCGCGTACCCGAAGTGCCGCACGCGGCCGCCCAGACGTTCCCGTAGCCCGTGCAACGCGTCGCTCGGGTTATCCCCGGGCTCCCCGGCGATGATGACCTCGAACGGCACGCCCTCGTCCGCCAGCGCGGCGAGCCCCCGTTCGAACATCTCCGGCGCCTTATCGAACTCCCACCGGTGGTTCCAGATCACCACGGGTGGCTCCGAACGTCGCCGCTCCGGTTCGATGCCTTCGAGCCAGGCAAGGTCCACCCCCACGGGCAAAACCGCCGCCTTCGCGGCGATTTCCGCGATCTTCTCCGGTACGAGCCAGTTGTTCGGCTGACCCGCGAGCGTTCGCAACGCGCCCAAAAAGTCATCCCGGTGGAACTCCGAATTGAACGCCACCCGGTGCGCCGCCAGTGACGTCAGGTAGTTGATCTGCCCGAACCACGAGTTGAACTTCGTCCCCCGGATGCGTGGGTAGGTGAACTGGTTCTCGTGGAAGTACGCCATCACCGGCGTCGAACCGAACCGTGGCCGCGTCAGCGCCAGGAACACCGGCAGGTCCAGCATGTCGCTCACCACCACCGCACCGAACGTGCCGCTCAGCGCCCTAGCCTGCTCGGCGAGTTCCACCCCGCCACGCCGCATCCGCCGCCGCCACTCGCCCTCCGGGAGCGTCAGGGTCTCGATCTCGTGGCTGGAATGGGCCTGAAGCCCATCGAGGAACGCCTTGTGGCTCCCGCCGTAAAACGGCTCAACGAACAGGATGCGCGCCATCAGTCGGCGAGGGCCAGCTCAACGAGCTCGGCGAGGACCAACGCGTCGGTGGGGAATGCGAGCGGCGGCGGTTCTCCCGGGTGGAACCAGTCGATTTCGCTTAGCTCGCGGTCGGCCGGATAGGGGCTGCCCGCCGTCACCCTCCCGTGAAACCAGATGCCGACCGAGAGGTCGTCCTCGTTGTGAAAGTTCGAATGAACGGCCGCGATGCCTGTGATTTCGGCGGATAGTCCGGTCTCCTCCGCCAGTTCGCGTAGGGCTCCTGCCCGCACTTCTTCGCCCCACTCCAGCCGCCCACACGGGATGCACCACAGGTCGGCATACCGGCCGCGCGCGCGCCTACCCATCAGAACGCGGCCCATTTCATCCCGGATGACGACGGCCACGCCCACGCACGGGTACCGCACCGAAGCCTCCGCGCTCATGGCTGCGGCAACTTCCCCTCCGCCCGCAGCGTGGCTATCGCCAGCAGGTCTTCGGCCACCTTCTGGATGGCGAATGCGACACCCTTGTTGCTCGGTTCGTCGCCCTTGCCCCAGTGCTCGCCGGCCCGCGAAATCACCACATCGGGTACCGCCGCGATGCCGCCGATGTGCCGCATTACCCGCGCCACATCGGTAACGCCAGGTTCGGCGTCGCCCCCGGCTATTCCAATTACGGCGAACGGCTTCCCTCCCGCGTGCGGCAGGTCGATGAAGTCCAGCGCATTCTTCAGTCCGCCGGGCGCCGCCCCATGGTACGAAGGCACCGCGATCACGAAGGCGTCCGCCGCTTCGCACGCTGCCCGCCAGGCGCTAACCGTCGGCGGGTACTGGTCATCCGGCCGCCCATCGAGCACGGGCAGCGAACCAATCTCGAACGTTTCGCATTGCGCACCGGCCGCTTCCAGTGCCTTCAGCGTGAATTGCAGAGCCCGGTCCGCCGAACTTCCTGGCCGAATGCTCCCGTTGATGCCGAGGACGCGCGTCATGCTCCCTAGCGTAAAGACCCTGCCCCAAACACGCGAAGCCAGCCGCCCCTAAACTCTCGCCATGGTCCGCATCGCCGTCGTCGGTTCGCTCATGATGGACCTGGTGGTCCGCGCGCCACGCCTGGCACGCGAAGGCGAATCGCTCATCGGCCGCTCCTTCGGAACCTTCATCGGCGGCAAGGGTGGCAACCAGGCAACCGCAGCCGCCCGTCTGGGCGCCGAGGTCGCGATGATTGGCCGCGTCGGCGCCGACGACTTCGGCCGGGCCATCACGGCACAACTCGCCAACGAAGGCATCGATACAACCAACATCAGCATCGACGACGCCGAAGGCACCGGCGTGGCCGTGCCAATCGTCCTCGATGACGGTGCGAACGCCATTTACGCCCTCCCCCGCGCGAATCTGGCGCTCGCTCCGGCGCACATCGAAGCCGCCCGCGACGCTATCACGTCGAGCGATATGCTCGTCATCCAGTTCGAAACCGGCATGGAGGCGGTGGTCGCTGCCATCCGAACCGCCGTTGGAGCCGGTGTTCCGGTCCTCCTGAACCCGGCGCCGATCGCGCCCCACCCGCCGGAAAGCGTCTCATTGCCCACGGTCATCGTCGTGAACGAAGTCGAAGCGGCAGCACTCGCTCCATCGGCTGGCGGCAACCACGTCGCTGAGGCACTCGCCCTGTCGGGACCCGCTGGCAGGCTCGCGGTCGTAACGCTGGGCGAAAAAGGCGCCGTTTTCGCTCACGCCGGCGAGACGGCGGGCCAATCCCCATTCCTGGTCGAGGCCGTCGATTCCGTCGGCGCAGGCGATGCCTTCTGCGGCGCGCTAGCCGTCGCCCTCGCGAACGGCAGGCCCCACGCGGAGGCCGTCAGGTTCGCATCCGCTGCCGGCGCGCTCGCTGTCACGCGGCCTGGCGCGACCGCCGGTCTGCCCACAATCCGCGAGTTGGAGTCTTTCCTTAATGCCCGGTAAGGGAACTTTCACCGCCCCTCCAGCGTTCCAAGTTGAAGATGGGGATCGCGGGTTCGATACTGAGGGTGCTCCCGGGATGGTGCCTTGAGCGCATTACAACGTTTCTGCCCGCTCTGCGATCGGTCGTTCCAGGATGGCGAAGCCGTCCTGAAGTGCGAGGGCTGCGGCGTCCTCCACCATCCAGGATGTTGGGTCACCAACGATGGCTGCGCCACCCAAACCGAACATCGTGTGACACCCCAGGCGCTCGCCTACTCCTCCGGCGTGCGGCCCGTTGGCTCGCCCGCGCCGCACCCTGGCGAAGGTACGCGCGCCGCGTCGGCGCCGTCGCCCTCCGATGGGCCGATTCCGCTCCGCCCCCAGGCCCGTACCGAACCGCCGCCAGTCATCGGCGAGTCGCCGGGGCCTCCACCGATGATTGGCGCCGAACATCCGCAGACGGTCCATCGCAGCCTCCCCGAGGACGTGGTCCCGCCGGTCGGCACAGGCCCCCGCCGATATACGCCCCCGCCCGGCGAGCAAATGCCGCGCAAGCCCATGCCGCAGATCTACGATCGGCATCGGATCTTCGCGTACTGGTACGTTCCGGTAGCGGTCATCCTGGCCATTGGCGTCGCGCTTGGCGTTATCTTCGCGGCCGAACGCATTTTCGGTGGCGACGACGACCCCGAACCCACGGCCACCGAAACCCCGGGCGCCAGCGAAACAACCACCCAGGCTCCCGCCGAAACACCTTCCGCCGGGCCAACACAGGCCACCGGCACGCCCGAAACCGAAACGCCGGAACCAACAACGGCGACCGGGCCCGGCGTCTTCTCGGCCGGAGATACGGTGGTCGTCTTCAACACCGGCGATTGCCTCAACGTCCGCACCGCACCCGGCATCAACGACCCCGAGACAGGCGAGCTCAACCCGGCCATAATCTGCATCGCGGATGGGACCCGCGTTACCGTTACGGGCGGCCCGGAGGAAGCCGGATCGCTCACCTGGTGGAGGGTGGAGACTGTGCTGGGCGAAGGATGGGCGGCTCAAGACTACCTGCAACGCGCGGAATAACGCTGCTGTTGCTGCTCCTGTTTCCGGTCCTGGCTGCTTCTTGCCGCGGCGGCGACGCCGAAGAAGAGCCCACCCCGGTCCCCACCGCCGAACCGACGCGCGCCGCTCCGGAGCGTTCGCCCACCCCCGAAGACGAGCCCACCGTCGTCGCGTTCGAACCTCCGCTGAACGCCGCAGATGCCCGCATCCGCCTCGAACCGCTCATCGCCGGCGGCCGCGACGATTGCCCGGACGAGGTCACCGAGAGCTGGCAGGCCGTCTGCGCCTTCGGCGATATCGATGGTGACGGCGAAACCGGCCGGTACCTGCACGCCGGCCCGGTGCAGCTCCACGAGCCGCCCCATCTTCGAACCCGCGGCGGCCACCGCGACGGCCGGATCGACCTCGTCGATCCAGACGACCGATCCGGTCCCCACCATCAGCACCTCCGTCACGCGTCCGCCGGTGCGGTGGCGACGTCCGCTGGTGCGGTGTCGATGCTGTCGGCGGCCTTCTGCAGCACGGTGACGCGGCCGTTGTTGCCGTCCACCTCGATCTTGTCGCCGT
>CALFYR010000737.1 GCA_937954195.1 uncultured Dehalococcoidia bacterium | reverse complement strand
GAACCTACGCACGCGGTTTAGGAAACCGCTGCTCTATCCCCTGAGCTACGGGGGCTCTTGGTGGGGCGACTGGCCCTGCGCGGCGAGTATAGCCGCACGGGCATGGCGGCAGCCGTGCATCCACCGGGTGAAGTCCAATCGCGAGCGATGGCCGGATGTGCGACAATTCGTTTCCATGGCACACGCCACCGCTCCCGAGCAACGCGCCCGCGAGACGATCGACGCGGCGTTGGCGCGTTCCGGCTGGACCGTGACCCGACCGACGAGCCGGCGGCCGTGCTGCTGTAGCGCATCCGAGCGGAGCGCACTGCGAACAGCGGCAGCGCGAGTCGGCGGGGGCCGCGGGGGGCGGCGGTGACGCAGGAGCGGTTGCTGTGAGCCGCGCGCGCCGGGGCGTTGGGGAAGCCGGGCGCGTGATCCGGGCGGGGCCGGCGGACGCGCCGTACGAGGCGTTCGTTCCGCATCCGCTGCCGCCGGACCTTGTCATCGACGCCGATCTCCTGCGACGCCTTTCGGCGGCGGATCGAGCGATCGGGGAGCTGGCGGGCTTGGGGCGCACGCTGCCCAACCCGCACCTGCTGATGGGGCTGTTCATCCGACGGGAGGCCGTGCTGTCGTCGCGCATCGAAGGCACGCGAACCCAGCTGGCCGACCTGTACGCGTACGAGGCGGGCCAGCTCGTGCTGCCTGGAATGGCGCCCCCGCCGTCGGCCGATGACGCGCGTGAGGTCTACAACTACGTCACGGCGCTCGGCCACGGTATCGATCGGCTGAACACCCTGCCGATGAGCCTGCGACTCGTGCGCGAGGTCCACCAGCACCTGATGACCGGCGTGCGCGGCGAGTACGCCACGCCGGGCGAGTTCCGCCGCACGCAGAACTGGATCGGTCCGCCCGGATGCACCCTGGCCGAGGCCACGTTCGTCCCGCCACCGGTCGCGGAGATGAACGACGCGCTCGCGGCCTGGGAATCGTACCTGCACGCCGGCGACGGCTATCCGCCGCTCATCCGCCTCGCGTTGATCCACTACCAGTTCGAGGCCATCCACCCCTTCCTCGACGGAAATGGGCGTGTCGGCCGGCTGCTGACATCGCTGCTGCTCGTTCACTGGGACCTGCTGCCGCTGCCGCTGCTGTACTTGAGCGCGTATTTCGAGGAGCATCGCGACGGGTATTACGAGCGGTTGCTTGGCGTTACGCGGCGCGGCGCGTGGCAAGCGTGGGTCGCGTTCTTCTTGGACGGCGTCGCCCGAATGGCCCGCGATGGCAACGAGCGCGCCCGGCGCCTCATCGATCTGCAGGCCGAGTGGCGAACGCGCCTGGCCCAGGCGGGCCGCTCCGCCACACCGCTGCGGGCCGCCGAGGTGCTCATGTCCTACCCGATCCTCACGATACCGCAGGCACAACAGAGGCTCGGCGTGTCCTACCCCACGGCCAAGAAGGCGATCGAACGGCTTGTCGAGGCGGCGATCCTCGTCCCGGCGGGTCCGCAAGTCTATGGCCGGACGTACGTTGCCACGGAGATTCTCAGAATCCTCGGCGGCCAGCCGACGGAGCCTTCAAATTAAACCTTGCAGGCTCATCCTTCAATTCCGCGACACCGACTCATCGACATCGTTCATTTCGGCGCCTCGCATGAGCCAATCCGACCGCCTCGTCCCAAAAGCTTTGGAGCTACTGCAACGTCCTCCGCGACGACGGCCTGAGTTACCAGGACTACCTGGAGCAGCTCACCTTCCTCCTGTTCCTGAAGATGTCCGACGAGCGCGCCAAGCTCGTCGGCGACGACGAGCCCGTCCCGGCAGGCTACCGCTGGTCCGACCTGTCCGACCCGAAGATGGAGCGCGCGAGGCTGGAGGACCACTACCGCGAGACGCTCGCCGCGCTGGGCGCCGCGGGCGGCATGTTGGGCGTTGACACCGGCGGGCCACGCCTACGTGGCCCACTACAGTGTCAGGCAGCGGTCGCCGGCGAGCAGTCTCTCTTGGGCCTGTTGTACCCGCTGCCGACGCAGTACCGCCGTTGCGACGCCCGACAGGCTCAGCATCCGCGCCGCCCGTGCCCTATTCAGCCCCGCGCGTACGAAGCCCCTCCTCGCGCTCGCAGCCGTCCAGGCGTAGGGGATCACTCCAACTCGCCGGCTCCCCATCGGCCGCACAAGTACGGAGGCGAATCGATGTCGGACTTACCGCTGGAAGTCCCACCGAACGAGAGCGATCCGAAGGCGAATGAATCGCCGCACGATGTGCCAGAGGCGAGCCGGCTCCCGAACGGCCGCCGCTGGCTGCAGATCGGCTCGGTCGTCATCCTGGCTACACTGCTCGCCGGCCTGGTGTGGGGCACGAGAGGCAGAAGCCGTGTCCCGACGACCGCCATCGAAGGCGAGTCTGCGCCGACCACCTGGACCTTGTCCGAGGTGGGTACAGACGAGGTCTTGACGGTTCAGGGACTAG
>CALFYR010000736.1 GCA_937954195.1 uncultured Dehalococcoidia bacterium | reverse complement strand
TGTTGATTGCCGCCCAGAATTGACCCAGTTGGAGGGGTGATTTTCATCCAAATTTGACCCACGTGATTCCATATCCCTGCCTACGTTTTGAGCAGGGGGCGAACAGGAGTGATCACAGTGGGAATGTTGGCGAAGATCCGGCGGATGCACCTGCGGGAGCATCTGTCGATTCACGAGATTGCGCGCCGGACGGGGCTTGCGCGCAACACGGTCAGGACATGGTTGCGCAAGGCGGGTCAGACGGAGCCGCGCTACCCCAGGCGCGAGGTCGCCACGAAGCTGGACGCCTTTGCGCAGACGCTGGAGGTGTGGCTGCGGGCGGATGCGCATCGCGGCCGGCGCGAGCGGCGAACGATCTGGATGATGTTCGAGGATCTGCGCGCTCGGGGCTACGTGGGTGGCTATGGGCGGGTGGCCGCCTTCGCCCGGCGCTTCCGGCAGGAGGATTTGCGCCGAGGCAGCGGGGGCGCCTTTGTGCCGCTGCGCTTCGCGCTGGGCGAGGCGTTCCAGTTCGACTGGAGCACGGAGTACGTGTTCGTGGGCGGACTCCGGCGCCGGCTGGAGGTGGCGCACACGAAGCTGTGCGCAAGCCGCGCCTTCTGGCTGACGGCCTACCCGAGCCAGGGTCACGAGATGCTCTTCGATGCACATGCGCGGGCGTTCGCGGCCTTCGAGGGGGTTCCGAGCCGCGGGATATACGACAACATGAAAACCGCGGTCGACCGCGTGGGCCGGGGCAAGGAGCGCACGGTCAACGCGCGCTTCGAGGCGATGGCCTCGCACTACCTGTTCGAGCCGGAGTTCTGCAACGTGGCCTCGGGCTGGGAGAAGGGGATCGTCGAGAAGAACGTCCAAGACCGGCGACGGCAGATCTGGCGCGAGGCGGCCGAGCGGCGCTGGCCGAGCCTGGAGGCGCTGAACGACTGGGTGGCGCAGCGCTGCCGCCAGGCCTGGGAGGAGATGAAGCACCCGGAGTGGCCGGAACTCACGGTGGGCGAGTTGTTGCAGGACGAGCGGGCGAAGTTGATGCCGTGCCCCAAGCCCTTCGACGGCTACCTCGAGCATCCCGGGCGCGTGTCCTCGACCAGCCTCGTCTTCGTTGAGCGCAACCGCTACAGCGTTCCCACGACCCTGGCGAACCACGTGGTGAGCGTACGGCTCTACCCCGAGCGCATCGAGGTCGTGGCCGAGGGCGAGCGCGTGGCCTCCCACGGACGCAGCTTCGATCGCGAGCAGACGCTCTACGACTGGCGCCACTACATCGAGTTGATCGGCAGGAAGCCGGGGGCGCTTCGCAACGGCGCGCCCTTCGCCACGATGCCCGAGGCGCTGCGGCAGCTCCAGGCGCACCTGCTGCGCCGCCCTGGAGGCGACCGGGTGATGGCGCAGTTCCTCGCGGCCGTGCCGGTACATGGACTGGAGGCCATCCTGGAGGCGACGCGGGAGGTCCTGGCGGTCGGCAAGCCCAGCGCGGAGCACGTCCTGAACCTCCTGGCGCGTATGAAGGATCGCCAGGCGGGCAAGCCCGAGGCGGTCAGCACCTCGCTCACGCTCAATGAGGAGCCGCGCGCCGATCTCGACCGCTATGATCGGCTTCGCGAAGAGATCGCCGCTGATGATGTCGTGCCGCCGATCGCGCTGGGCGCCGTCGTCTTCGGCATCGTGACCTTCCTCGTGCCCGGAGGTCCCCATGTCGGCTGAAATCGTGGCCAGCCTGAAACGGCTGAAGCTCAATGGCATGGCCTCGAACTACCCGGAGCTCCTCGCCAAGGCCCGCCACGCGCCCTTCGAGCCGGAGAGCTTCGTGAAGCAGCTCGTGGCGAGCGAGATGGCCGAGCGCACGGTGCGCTCCATCGCCTACCAGATGGGAGCGGCCCGCTTCCCGATGCACCGCGACTTGGCCGGCTTCGACTTCACCGCCTCCCAGGTCGACGAGGCACTGGTGCGCGAGCTGCATGCCGGGCGCTTCCTCGGGAGCGCGCAGAACGCGGTGTTCATCGGTGGTCCCGGAACCGGCAAGTCGCACCTGGCCGTAGCCATCGGCATCGAGGCCATCCGTGGACTCGCCAAGCGCGTGCGCTTCTACTCCACGGTAGAACTCGTGAACGCCCTGGAATTGGAGAAGGCCGCGGGCAAGGCCGGCCAGATCGCCCATCGCCTGATGTACGTCGACCTGGTGATCCTCGACGAACTGGGATACCTGCCCTTCAGCCAGTCCGGGGGCGCGCTGCTCTTCCATCTGCTCTCGAAGCTCTACGAGCGCACCAGCCTGATGATCACCACCAACCTGAGCTTCAGCGAATGGGCCAACGTCTTCGGCGACGCGAAGATGACCACCGCGCTGCTCGACCGCCTCACCCATCACTGCCACATCGTGGAGACCGGGAACGACTCTTGGCGCTTCAACCACAGCTCGGCGAAGATTGGTCAGCGAAAGCGCCCGGCCGCACACAGATCGAAAGGAGCCAAGGCCGTCGAAACGGTCGACTTACCCACAGCGGAATGAACCGCTATGCAAGAATAGGGTGGGTCAAGATTGGATGAAAACGCTGGGTCAACTCTGCGCGGAAATCAACACGTGAACATGATTCGGCACCTGTACGAGAACACCATCGCGCCCAGGGCGATAGATGTTGTCGGGCGTGGAAGTGGCGCTTGGGCGGCGGTTCCGAAAGCGCTTGTCTGTCCAGTAGTCCGCAAAGCTCAGTACCTCTTCG
>CALFYR010000735.1 GCA_937954195.1 uncultured Dehalococcoidia bacterium | reverse complement strand
TGAGTTCGTGTAAGGAAATTGGTGGTGGGTGGTCTAACCAGCAGAACACGCTGGAGGACCTTTCCATGAATGACCACATTGCTTTCGAATCCGCCCGCATCCGCGTTGAGCAGGTGAGCCGGCGCGCGACGTTGATGGGGTCGCTTGGGCAGGTGCCGAGCCCGCGGCCGTTGTTGCCGTTTCGGCGGCGGGTGATCGCGTTGCCGGGAGTGGTGGAGTTGAAGAAGGGGTAGGGCCACGTCGGTGGTGGTCATGCCGGGTGGTGGGTAGCGACTTGCCCGCCATTCCTGGCGGGCCTCCGTGGGCGCGTGGTGGTTGGGGCGGGGCGTGCTGGTCCGGTTGGTTCGTGGTGTGCCCACAGTGCCGCGCTTGCTCACGCGCGCGCCTATGAGTGTGGTTAGAGGCCGTGGAGTGGTGGGCTCTGGCAGATCTTTTTCATGGCGAAGTACATGGCGCCGCGGGTGTAGGCCTGGCGGCGGCGGCGTTCAGCCGGCATGGCGTAGCTTTCGCCCCCGGCGCAGAATTCGGCGAGCGGTTGGACTGCGGCATCCCACGAGAGCTCCTGGCCGATGCGGGCGAGGTTCTCCCTGGCCTGGGCCGCGAAGTCGCGGTCATCGAGGACGCGTTCGATGGCGGCGACGACCGCATCCACATCGCGTTCCGGGACGGTGATGCCGAGCGGGTCATCGGCGACGCGGTCGGCGAGGACATCTCCGCGGGTGCAGACCAGTGGGACGCGCGCGCGGAAGAGGTCGACGTAGCGGGTGCGGAAGGCGAAGCGGCTTTCGAGGTTTTCGTAGCCGAGGCAGAGGCTGGCATCGGCTTCGGCGAGATAGTCGTCGATGCGTTCGTAGGGTACCCAGCCTTCGAGGAAGAAGACGTTGCGGCCTTCGAGCCCGAGTTCGCGGGCCTGTTCGATGGCGGCTTTGGTGACGCCCGCGCCCGGCCCGAACGCGTAATCCGGGTGGTTGATCCCCATGAAGACAAGCTTTGCCTTCGGGCGGGTGAGGCGAAGGCGGTCCATAGCGGCGATGGCGGTGGCGGCATCGTTCCATTCGGTGATGCCGCCGTTCCAGAGGAGGATTTCGTCGCCGGGTTCGATGCCCGGTACGACTCCGCGGAGGACAGGGCCGGCCGGGTCGAGCGGTTTCGTGGGGACGCCGTAGGGGACGATATCGATGAAGCGCCGGAGCGAGGGGTCGCGCGCATAGACATCCGGCGGGACAAGCGCGAGGGCCATGAGCATGCCGATCCACATATCCCGCTGGCGCTCATCGGCGCAGAAGATGAAATCGGCGAGGGTGAGCTGCGTGTTGAGGTACCAGCGGTTGCTGGACATCCAGGTGCGGCGCCACTTGGGGAGGATGTCGCGCTTCGAGAGTTCCATCCATTCGACGTAGAGGGGCGTGAAGGCATCGAGCGCCATGCGCGTTTGGCCGAGGAGGCGGGCGAACTGGGGCGGGAAGTTGCGGGCGATGGTGACGTCGTGGCTCTTCGCGATGAATGCGGCCTCGGCGTTGGAGCTCCAGGGCTGGAGTTTGACCATGGGGGCGGGAGGCGCGATTTCGCCGCGGTTTCCGGGGACCGCGAGGGTGATTTCGGCTTCGGGGAGGGCGCGCGAAAGGGCGCCGGCGAGCTGGTAGGCGCGGATGCCGGGGGAGGCCATACGTGGGCCAACAGCAGCGCGGGAGAGGACGAGCAGTTTCAAGCCGAATCGAGACCCTGATCGGAGAAGTTCACGCCGGTGACGCGTCCGCGCATTGTACGGCTGCCAGCGTCACACGGAACCGCACCGGGGAATCGCGAGTTCAGATAGCCATGAGCCTGGCCCATGCCTCATCGGTGAAGGCGAAGGGTGGCATGACTTCGGGGCCGAGCATCACCGCGCCGGAGGCCATGCCGACGGTCGGGTCGGTCTTGCGGGCTTCGCGGAAGCGGAGCTTGCGGGCGGTGGCATCGGGGCCGAATTCGGCGTGGATGACGGAATCGAGGTTGGCGGCGAAGCGGAGGCGGCGCATGCGTTCGCCACGCTCTTCGACGTAAGGGGCGAAGGTCGCCTGGTTCCAGGTTTCGTTGTTCAGCAGGAGTTCTCCGACGATGCGCGCATCGCGGAGGGAGATCGAGAGGCCCTGGCCGACGATGGGGTCGTTGAAGCCGGCGGCATCGCCGATGAGGAGGATGCCGGGATGGGCGGAGGGGTCCTCGGTCCAGGTGCTCTGGTTGGGAACGGAGTGGCATGGCCCGGCGATGCGGCCCGCGGCGATCGCTTCGCTCCCGGGCACGTGCGGCAGGCGGAACGAATCGAGGAACTTCTGCGCGGCGTTCTCGCCGGCGAGGCGGCCCTTCTGGTCGAGTCCGTAACTGAGGTAGAGGCGGTGACGGCCGCCGCCCTGGGGGAACACGAAATACTGGACGTCGTTATCGGTGCCCATGCTCTGGACGTCTTCGGGCCAATCCGGCGCGCCATCCACGAGCAGCCCGGAGAAGAAGTGGTGCGGCGTATCCTGCTTCAGTTCGATGCCGGCCTGGGAGCGGACCTGGGAGTTGCGGCCATCGGCGCCGATGACGAGGCGTGCGGCGGCATCGTGCTGCTGACCATCATTAGTGTACGAAACCGATGGCGAATCGCCGCCGGTGACCCTGATATCGCCAACGCCCCGGACGGCCTGGGCGCCCGCGGCCACGGCGGCATCGAACAGCGCCTGGCAGGTTTGCGGGTGGCCAATCGCGAGCGGCCCCGGCAGGCCGGGCATCATTTCGGCGACCTTCTGCTTCGTCTCGTCGGCTTCGGCGGGGTCGATCCCTTCGCCATATTCGACGTGGTAGGTGAGGTTGTGGGTGCTGACGCCGGCGAGCACCTCGGAGAGCCCGGCCTTCTGCGCATCGATGAGGCCCCAGGGCGCTATCCATTCGCCGCGGACGATGTCCTTGTAGGCGTCGGTACGTTCGAGCAGGAGGACCTGCTTGCCGCCTCTCGCCAGCATGGTCGCGAGCGCCCCGCCCGCGATGCCCGCACCGACTATCACAACGTCGTACCGTTCCATCGTCTTCCTCCGAGGGCGCGATTCTACGGCAAGTCAATTCAACCGGTGCGTCATCCGGATTACGCGCGACGGAGTAAGATGCCGCGCCATGAGTGCCGCACCGAACATCAACTGGGACACGTACGCCGATGAGGCGATCGACATCCTCACCCGCTTCCTCCGGGTCGATACTTCGAACCCGCCGGGGAACGAGCGACTCGCCTGCGATTTCCTCGGGGAGATCCTGACTCGCGAAGGGATCCCGTACGAGCTGTACGACGCGGGGGAGAACCGCGTGTCGCTGCGCGCGGTTCTCAAGGGCGACGGTTCGAAACGGCCGTTCATGTTGCTGAACCACACCGACGTGGTGCCGGTGGAGCGGGAGTACTGGGAGATCGAACCGTTCTCCGGGGCGATCAAGGACGACTACATCTGGGGCCGCGGCGCACTGGACATGAAGGGACTTGGCATCGCCCAGCTAATGACGTTCCTGACGCTGAAGCGGCTGGGGATTCCGCTGGCGCGCGATGTCATCTTCTTCGCGCAGGCCGATGAGGAAGCTGGGAGTGAGTACGGGATGCGGTTCATCGAACGGGAGCACCCGGAAACGCTCGATGCGGAGTTCGTCATTAATGAAGGGGGCGGCGGCACGACGGAAATGTTCGGCGTGCAGCGGCCCGTCTATAACATCGCGGTTGCCGAAAAGGGGCCGCTGTGGCTGCGGCTGATCGCGGAAGGGCGGCCGGGGCACGGGTCCGTCCCGCATGATGACAACGCGCTCGATCGGCTCGTGCGGGCGATGTACCGCATCCAGACGTGGGACCGGCCGCTGACCGTGAACCCGGTGCTGAACGAGTACTTCGGGAGGCTGGCGAAGGCGGGTATCTATAAGGGAGCGGTTACCTCGAAGGCGCTCCAGCTGGCGGCGGGCGACGATCCGCGCATCCGCGCGCTGCTGATGAACACGATCAGCGCGACGACCGTGACCTCGGGCATCAAGCACAACGTCATTCCGGCGCGGGCCGAGGCGACGCTCGATATCCGCCTGCTGCCCGGCGTGAAGCCCGACGAGTTCCAGGCGGAGCTGGAGAAGGTGATCGACGACGACCGGGTGAAGGTCGAACGCGTGCATGTCCGCTGGTCCGATACCAACCCGTTCGATACGGAACTGTTCCGGGTGATGGAGGAAGTGGTGCACGAGCACGTGGAGGATGCGGTGGTGGTGCCGGGGATGACCGTGGGGTTCACGGATAGCAGCGAGCTTCGCAACCGGGGGATGATCAGCTACGGGTTCAGCGGGGGTATGACGACGCCGGAGGTGGCGAAGGGCGTGCACGGCCACAACGAGCGCGTGAGCATCGAATCGTTCCGGTTGAACTGCCAGATGGTTTGGGAAGTCACCCGCCGGATGTGCCAGCGGTAGGTCAGATGCGGTTCATGGCGCGTTTGGCGATGCGGGTGGCGGCCTCGCGGTCGCCCGGCTTCAGGTCGCCATCGAGCACCATGCGGCTGAGCTGATCCTTGATGACGCGGATCCAGGGGCCGGGCTCGCGGTCGAACATGGCGATGAGGTCGTCGCCGGTGAGGGGGCTTTCGGCGCGGAGTGCCTCGGCCTCTTCGATTTCGGCGCGGGTGCAGGCGGCCTCGAGCGCATCGTGGTAGTCGTGGTCGTCGTAGGTGTGGCTGGCGTTATCGGCGCGCTTCAGGGCGAGGAGGTCGCGCCAGTGTTCTGGCACCTTCGCCATGAAACGGCGGACCGCGCGGCGGTCGGCCGGGTCCGGGCGTTCCATATGCCGGCGGATGAGGAGGACGATGGTGTGCGACTCGGTCTTGCCCAGCTTGAGGCGGTCGAGGAGTTCGACGGCGAGTTCGGCGCCGACGGATTCGTGGCGGTAGAAGCCCCACTCGCCGTTGGGTTTGACGTGGCGCACGGCGGGCTTGCCGAGGTCGTGCAAGAGCGCGGTCCAGCGGCGAAGCCGGTGCGTCTCGGGTGTCGTAGCGACGGCTTCGATGGTGCTGAGGCTGTGGCCCCACACATCGAACTTGTGGAAACGGTTCTGGTCGCAGCCGACCATGCCTTCGAGCTCGGGCAGGACGAAGTGAAGCGCGCCGCAGGCGAGCATTGCCTCGAGTCCGCGGCGGGGGTTCGCGCCCTGGAGCAGCTTGTCGAGCTCGGTGGTGACACGCTCCTGCGAGAGCGTGGGGATGAGGGCGGCGGTTTCGCGCATACCCTCGAAGGTCGCGTCTTCGATGGCGAAATCGAGCTGGCTGGCGAAGCGGAGGCCCCGCAGGATGCGGAGCGGATCTTCGCGGAAGCGGGTTGCCGGATCGCCGACGGCGCGGATGAGGCGGGCTTCCAGGTCCTGCTCCCCACCATAGAGGTCGAGGGTTTGGCCGGTGTAGGCGTTTTCGGCGAAGGCGTTGATGGTGAAATCGCGGCGGGCGAGGTCCTCTTCGATGGAGGTGCCGAAGGTGACATCCGGCCAGCGCGTGCCGCCGGAGTAGGAATCGCCGCGGAAGGTGGTGATCTCGCTCCATTCGCCTTCGACCAGTACGCCGATGGTGCCGAAGCGCTTGCCGACGGTTGTCACGGTGGCGCCGAGGCCGCGCACGAGTGCTTCCACGGCGTCCGGGTCGGCGTTGGTGGCGTAATCCTGGTCGTGTGATTCGATGCCAAGGAGCCTATCGCGCAAGGCTCCGCCAACGAGCCAGAGCTGGTGGCCCGAGGCCCGGAAGGCTTCGACAAGGCGGGCATGGGAGAGCGCCATTGGATTCGATTGTCGAATCGTGGCTGGCCGGTGTCGAACGGAATCCGGGATTCACCATGTTGAGAGAACCGTTCAGCGTCGAATGGATAGCTAGATGCGAGTTCTTCACCAAACGGCAACCATGACTGGCCGGAGGCAGAGCCATGTGGCCTAATGCCACGATGGGCGACGTGCCGGACCCTTCGCGACCGCTTCGCTGGCCGCAGCCACCGGCTCCGCTGGACGACGAGGACCAGGCGATCGCGGACCCCGAAGGGCGCTGGCTCGCGGGTGACGATGACGAGCGGCCAGAGGCGGAAGGCCCTGTCCTCCCGGCGGGGCTGGCGGCGATGCTCCGCGATTCGGGGCGCTGGGCCCCCCAACACGGCGCGCGAGGGCGGAGCGAATCGGCGTTGCCCGGCGCGTTCTTCCCGCTGGAGGATGAGCCGACCGGATTCCACGTGCCGCCAGGGCTGCTTGAACCGGAGACCGCCGCGGCGGCGCCTACGCGGGAGCGTTCGAGCACCTTCGTGCGGGAGTTGATTGAGACCGTGCTGCTGGCGCTGCTGGTGTTCCTTGCCGTGCGCGCATCGGTCCAGCACTACCGGGTCGAGGGGCAATCGATGGACCCGACGCTCGTCGATGGCGAATTCCTGCTCGTGAACTCACTGATCTATTCGGAAGTGAACATCGGCAAAGTGGGGGACTGGGTGCCGTTCTGGGACCCGGGCGAGCCGGATGTGCGGCACGTCTTCCACGGGCCCGAACGGGGCGACATCGTGGTCTTCCACCACCCGCAATCGGGTAGCCGGGACCTGGTAAAACGCGTCATCGCGGTACCGGGCGACACGGTTGAGATTCACGACAACGCGGTGTTCGTGAACGGCCGGCAACTGGTGGAGCCGTATGTGGAGAACCCGAGGCAGGATGATATGCCCGCCACGCTCATCCCTGGGGATCACTACTTCGTGATGGGAGACAACCGGGGCAACAGCCTGGATTCACGGAACTTCGGCCCAATTCATGAGGACCTGATTGTGGGAAAGGCCCTGGCGAGCTGGTGGCCGACTGAGAAGATCGGGTTGGCCCCGAACGGGGGCGCAAGCTACCTTGCCGAGCCGGGAACGGAAGCCGACTAGGCGGGGCACCGCTATGATTGCCGAGTGCCGGGCGTCATCTCTCTCCTCGATCCCGCGGCCACGCGGCGCGTGGAAGACCTGCTGGATGAAATGACCGCACGGTTCGGCGTAGGGCGGGGTTTTCCGGGAGGGATCCCCCACGTGACGTTCCACCTGAGCGACCGGGACGTGGAGCCCGGGGCCATTGAGGTGGTACGGGGCGTCGCGGAAGCGACCACGCCGTTCACCCTGTTCAGCTCGGGAGTAGGCAGCTTCATGGCCCCCGGCGGGCCTATCCTCTATATCACGGTGGCGCGCTCGCCCTCGGCGGCGGCCCTCTTCGAGCGGCTGGATGAGGAGCTGGCCGCGGGCGGATTCGGCGGCGCCAACCCGTATTACACGGCGGAGCGGTGGATCCCGCACATCACGATCGCGCAGCAGAACCTCGACGGGGTTGATATGGGTGCGCTGCTGACCTGGCTGGTGGCGCAGCCGCTCGCATTCGAGGTACAGATCGCGGAGCTTTCGATCGCACGGGAAACCGCGACGGGCGCGGACATCCTCGCGACATTCCGGCTCACGGGCTAACACTTCGGCTGCCGGACGTGCCATACTGGTTGCACACACAACCATTTGGCGGCACCCCATGCACACGCTCCGCATCTCTCACCCCGCGATTTCTGGCCGGAACGCCGAAGCAACGATCCACTTCTACCAGGACGTGCTGGGGATGGAGCTGGTGCTGCGGCAACCGAACCTGGATTACGAGCCGGAGGAGCACCTGTTCTTCCACGTGGGGAACGACAACTTCATCGCCTACTTCGTGCCGAAGCCGGGCGTGGACCCGGCGAGCTACCCGGAGGCGCAGGGCGGCTCCGGGCACATGGACCACGTGGCGCTGGATGTTTCGCTGGCGGACCTGCCCGCGTGGGAGGAGCGGCTGAGGGCAGCCGGCGTCGATTACGAGGGCCCGATCGACCGCGGTTACGAGCGGTCGCTGTACTTCAAGGACCCGAACAACGTGACGGTTGAACTGCTGGCGTGGATCACGGAACCGCCGGCGGGGATGTCGCAAGCGGCGATCATCAAGCGTGCGCAGGCAATCCGCGAGGCGCGGGGGGCGGCCTTCATCGAAGACCGGGATGTGCGGCAGGCGATAGCCGAGCTCTGAATTGCAATGCGGCCGCAATGCGTGGGCTCCCGCTATTGATGCCGGGAACGGGTGCCTGCCCCGATGCTTGCGCCATGCTGCACGATGAATCACACACCACCCGGCTGGCCTGCTTCGTGCGAGACGTGATGCAGGCCCGCGGAGCTACGCTTGCCGCGCTCGAATCCTGCACCGGCGGCCTTGTCGCCAGTACGTTGACCGATGTCCCGCGGTCCGGGTACCTGCTCGGATCGGCGGTGGCGTACAGCCCTGAGGTGAAGACCCGCTTTGGCGTCCCGGAAGAGACCATCGCCGAACACGGGACCATCTCACCCGAAGTGGCTCTCGCGCTTGCCGAGGCGGCCTCAACCTGGTTCGGCACTGACCTCGGCCTGGGGGTGACGGGCGTCGCGGGGCCAGCATCGGAAGAGGGGCACGCGCCAGGCACGGCCTTCGCCTCCATCTGGAGCAAGGAGCGGGGAGGCGTGGTGATACCGATCGCCGCCTCGGGGAGCCGCTCGGAGATCAAGGCTGAGATCGCGCATATGGCGATTTCGCTGCTGGTTTCGGAACTCGATGGAGAGTCCGAGCCGATGTCGCCCGAGGTGGAACGCTGGTTGGAGGCCTCGTGCCCGCGTGGCTACCAAGACCCGGTCGACCAGCAGTCGGACGATTCGTTCCCGGCGAGCGACCCACCATCGTTCGCGCCGCTGGTTTCGGTTGGCCCGCCGAACCGGGAGAAGGAACTGGTGGCAGCCGGCTAGCGTCCAACACCCACCCAACGGCCGCCATCATCGGCCGTTGGAGATGGCACGTGCCATTGGCCGGGGCGACCCGGGCTGAGCACCTCGTTGGAACCCGAGGCGTTTCCCAACGCCCCCGACAACGCTTGCCCAACGCGGAAGTGGAGCTCTGCAGATTCGCTGCCTGCGGTTCCCAACGCTCCCAACGGGTTATCGATCATCATCTTCTGCACACCTGTGGAATGACTGATTGGGAGAGGTGAGAACGAAGACGTTCGGCACCGTTGGAGCGCGTTGCGCCCTCCAGGAGCGAGGCCACTCCGCCGGCATTCGGAGTGATCCTGATGGCTGTGCATTCGCGCCCAAGGCCCCTGTCTGTTTCGATGGGTAGAGATGCTCGATGCGATTGAGATTCATGTTGAAGGTGGAAACGGCGGCCACGGGCTGGTGAGCTACCACCGCGAGAAGTTCGTGCCCCAGGGTGGACCCGATGGCGGCGACGGAGGCCGCGGAGGCCGCGTCTACCTTCGCGCCGTGGACGACGTCTACACGCTGGAGCAGTACCGGGCGAAGAAGAAGTTCAAGGCAGGGAACGGCGGGAACGGCGGACCGGCGCTGCGGCATGGGGCGAATGGCGAGGACATCTACCTTGATGTCCCTGCCGGTACGGTGGTCCACGATGTGGAGACCGGCGACCTGATTGCTGACCTGAAGGCGATCGGCGATGAGGTGCTGGTGGCGCACGGCGGCCGCGGGGGCTGGGGCAACAAGCGGTTTGCCTCGAGCACGAACCAGACGCCCGGCTATTCCCAGAAGGGGCAGGAGGGCGAGGCCGTTGATGTGCGCCTCGAGCTTCGGTTGCTGGCGGATGTCGGGCTCATCGGCCTGCCGAACGCGGGGAAATCGACCTTCCTCGCGGCGGTTTCGAACGCCAAGCCGAAGATTGCGAACTACCCCTTCACGACGCTGGAGCCGATGCTCGGTGTGGTGCTCGTGGGGTACGAGCGGTTCACGCTGGCGGACCTGCCGGGGCTGGTGGAAGGCGCGAGCGAGGGCTACGGCCTGGGGTTCGAGTTCCTGAAACACATCCGGCGCTGCCGCGTGCTGTTGCACGTCATCGACTCGTCATCGCCGGACCCGGTGACCGACTACGAGCTGATTGAAGGCGAGCTGCGCGCTTACGATCCGAAGCTGGACGAGGTGGCGCGGGTGGTGGCTGTGACGAAGGCCGACCTCGATCCAGAGCAGGCGAGCGAGAACGCAGCCATCCTGGCGAAGCACCTGGGCAAGCCGGTGCGGGTCATCTCGGCGGACGAAGCGCTCGGCACGGAGGAGCTCTGCGCCGAACTGATGGCGCTGGTGAACGAAGAGAAGGCGCGGACGGCGAACGAGCCGCCGGAAGAGCTGCCGGTGCTGCGGCCGCCATCGGTCGAGCGGTTCAACGTTTCGGTGGACGAGGACGGGCGGTTCATTATCGAAGGGACGCGGCCGGTGACGTTCGTGCACATGATGGACACGGGCATGACCGGCGCCTACGACGAGATCATCCGGCGGATGGAGCGATGGGGCATCGCGAAGGAGTTGCGCCGGCTGGGCATCCAGCCGGGGGACGTGATGGTGTTCGGGGACGTGGAGTTGGCCTGGGAGGGGTGA
>CALFYR010000734.1 GCA_937954195.1 uncultured Dehalococcoidia bacterium | reverse complement strand
CGGGATGGAGCTGAGGAAGGTGACGTAAATGTGCTCGCGGAAGAAGCGGCGGAAATGGGTGAGCAGGAGGTCGCGGGAATAGGCCCAGAGTTCCTGGTCGTTCATGGCTTCGAGGTTCGGACGCCCGGCCCGGAGGCTGTCGGCGAGTTTCTCGGTTTCGAGCGGCATTTCCAGCTTGTCGACCGTCATCGCCCAGCCGAAGGTTTGCCCGAGGGCTGCGGAACGTTCCTCGTTCTGGTCGCCGGGCTGCTCCTCATAGGGGGGAATGCCCGGCTGAGTCCCGAAGAAGAGGTCGTCCATGGCCTGGGCCGATAGGCCCGGGGCCCGCTCGCCAAGGATGCGGGTGACGCTGGCGTTGAGGTAGCAGTAGGAGCCGAAGATGCCGAGCGTTTCCATCTCGCCCGGCTTGAACTCATCGTGGGTGAATCCGCCCATTTGGACGAGCGCGTCTCGCCAGGCGCCTTCGGTCTCATTTTCCATCAATAACGTGAAGGTCAATGGCGCTACGGGGTCGGGGAAGACTTCGCCGACGTTGGCGCGGGTCCAGACGGGGAATCGTTCGCTGGGACGGCTACCGACGATCCAGGGTTCCATAGACGTGTTGCTCCGGGGAAAAGGTGCGTGCGTTCGCAGGCGCGGAGGGTACATGACGAAGGGGGTGTGATCCAAGGTGTTAACAATTGGTGTGATAGGGGCGAACTATCCCGGGCGGTGTGAAGCAGGCGGGTTCCGTTCCGTTGCGTCCCAGCCGCACGCCACGGGAATTCGTCGCCGAGCTCAATCTCCGCGGAAGCGCCCATCGCCCCGTCGCGGTACAGTGAACGCCCGATGCAGAACCTTCCCTGGGACCTTTGGCTGAACCCGGCCGGCCTGCCCGACGGACTCGACTTCGAAGCCGAGTACGATGCCGGCCCTTCGCTGCTGCGGATCACGCTCCGCAACCGGTCGGAGCGGGTGGTAAACCCGGCCGATGTGGTTTTCGCCGCGGAGATTGATGCGCCGACCGCGGGCGGCTGGGCATGGCTTCATGGCCGGTACATGCAGACCGACGCCCTGGTGCGATCGTTCGGGGAACCCGTTGCCGACGGATACGATGGCCGCTACGTGCGCTCCCGGGAGGACGGCCGCACCTACATCAGCCGCGAAGTGATGACGCTGACGCTGCTATCGAAGCCGTCGCCCGTATTGGCGATGGGGTGCATCGAACCGGGGCGGGTCTTTGTCGATTTCGAACTCGATGTGAGCGAGGACGATAGTGCCGCCGGCGACCTTCGGATCGTGTTCGACCTTGAGGGGATCAGCATCGAACCGGGCGGTGATTTTGTGTTGCCGCCTGTGTTCCTGCAGGAAGGGCACGACGCGCAGGACCTCATCGAGGCGTACGCGGAAGCATCCGCCGAGGCGATGGGCGCGAGAGTCCCGGACCACGTCCCGACCGGCTGGTGTAGCTGGTACTACTTCTACAACCGCGTGAGCGAGGCGGATGTGGTCGCAAACCTGGAGGCGATGGTGCGGGATGCTCACCCGGCCGAATACGTCCAGATTGACGACGGTTTTCAGGCCCATACCGGCGATTGGCTCACTCCGAACGACAAGTTTCCATCCGGTATGAAGTCTCTTGCTGACCGGATACGCGAAGCCGGGTACAAGCCGGGGTTGTGGCTCGCCCCGTTCGTGCTGAACGAGCACTCCACGGCCCTGCGAGACCACCCGGAGATGGTGCTGAAGACCGCCGCGGGCGAAACCGTGTTCGTTGAAACGTGGCTGGGGCGCTGCGCCGTGCTCGATTGCACCAACCCGGCCACGGAGGCGTGGATCAGGAACGTGATCCGCACCGTGGTTCGCAAATGGGGCTACGTGTACTTGAAGCTGGATGCCTGCAGCTATGCCGCCCAACCCGGATCCCAGGTTCGGTACCACGTTCCCGGCACCACGGCGCCCGCGAACCTTCGCCGTGGCCTCGAAATCATCCGCGACGAAGCGGGCGATGACACGTTCATCCTCGGCTGCACGTGCCACTTCGGTCCGGCCATCGGCCTGGTCGATGCGATGAGGGTGGGGCCCGATGTGAAGGAACTCTGGGCCGCCGGTCCCGCGCCTTCCGTGAAGCACGCGATGCGGCTGACGCTTCAGCGGAACTGGATGCATAACACCTGGTGGGCGAACGACCCGGACTGTCTGATCGTGCGCGACACCGATACCGAGTTGGGCGAGGCCGAGACGCGGTTCCTGGCGACGGGAATCGCGCTCAGCGGCGGTATGGTGGTCGCCAGCGACGACCTGCCAAAGCTGCCCGAAGGCCGGAAGGACATCGCG
>CALFYR010000733.1 GCA_937954195.1 uncultured Dehalococcoidia bacterium | reverse complement strand
TTATTCCTTCCAGCGAGTGGGATGCGGGTTTGCCTTGCGAGTGTACGCAAGCGTGGGCGGGGTCGCTACCGGAGGGTAGGCACAATCCGAACGGGGTTCGGCCGGGACTTGTGTGCGCCGCATGGCGGTGTCGCACGGTACTTGTGGCGCCACGGACACGCCCTCGCTGACCCGCGGGCCTAGGTCTTTGGGGCGACGAAGCGGATGGCGCCCGGGATGACTTCGATGCGGGCGGGCAGGAACCCGCCGGGTTCGCCATCGAGGTCGAGCTGGGAGGGCTTGGGCGAGGAGAGCTCAACGACTTTCGCCGGGTGCCGATCGATGCCTTCGATATCCAGGTGAACGCCGCCTTTGCGCTGGCCGTCGATGGCCTTCATGGCGACGCGGCGGTTCATGTCGCCCCAGCGGATAACATCGAGCAGGCCGTCATCGGGGGCGGCGCCGGGTGCGGCGAGAAGGTCGCCGCCCCAGAGTTCCATGTTGTGGACGCTGACGCTGTTGTAGCGGCCATCGAACTGCTGGCCATCGATGGTGAGCGTGAACGGCCGGCCCATATCGCCGATCATCTTGACGCCAGCCATGATCACGTAGGGGGCCGTATCGCCGAGGCGCTTGAGCCAGCGCGGCGTGGATTGCGAGATTTCGGGCACCCACCCCGCGGATGCTTCGAGGAGGAAGTAGCGGACGTATTCGTTGCCGTCGGCGTCCTGCGCTGTGACCTTGCCAATATCGATGGGGCGGTCGTCGCCGGCGGCGATCGCTCGAATGGCGAGGTTGCCTCGGGCGATGCCGAGCCCCTTCGCGATGTCCTTGCCGGTCCCCATGCCGATGGTGCCCAGACGGACGCGGTCGTTTGCGGCGGCGGCCATGATCGCGTTCGCGACTTCGTTCACGGTGCCATCGCCCCCACAGGCGACGAGGAATTCGCGGCCTTCGGCGATGGCTTCGGCGGCGAGTTCGGTGCCATGGCCCTGGTGGGTGGTGAACACGACGTCTGGTTCGAGGCCGGCGCGCTCGATGGCATCGATGAGCGTGCCGAGTCGCTTCCGCGTGCGCCCACCCCCGGACATGGGGTTGATGATGAAGAGAGGGCGTGCGGCGACGTCGGGGGTTACGGTGGAGCTCATGCTTTGAGAGTATGGCGAGGACTGGAAAGAGGGAATCGGGAGGATGAGGCAGATCCGACCGTAAGGGAGGCGGGGAATGGGGCCTACACGGCGGTCGCGTGAATCGCCGACCGCTAGCCGTTCCCCAATCGCCTTCCACCAAGGTCAATGCCCTGACTGTCGAGCACATACGCCCCGGCATCAACGATGTCCTGCTCATCTCGAAGGTGCACCGTACTGCCGTGCCGAGTCCACACACGCTGCGAATCTCTAACGAAGCCTCGTTCCCGCAGACGCCTGGTCGCCCAGGATTTCATTGTGTTCATCATTATGTCCGGGTGAGCGTCACCAGAGACGACCGCGTGAACGTGATTCGTCCTCACATTCAGTGCGTGGAGTGTCCAGTCTCGATGCGAACAGACCTCAAGAATCGTGTCAGCCACGCTCGCCCGGGCCTCCGGCCCGAGGATGAACGGCGGGTTTGCGCGAAGCTGTTCATGTCTTTCGCGCCGCGTGTCCGGGGCGATGAAGCGGGTTACATCCCCGGCACGGCTTCGTTCGTACGAACCGCGGGGATCGCCGTGCAAGCGCGTGCCGTAGGTGGAGAAAGTGATGAGGTATCCAGCCGGATTAGACACTGCGGGATCTTAGGCGATTGCGACGAGCAAGGTGGGCGATTCGCGGATCCTACTTGCGAGGCGCTGCTTCCCCGCCTCCCTCACGGTCGGATCTATCTGTTCGTGGCGAGTGGGGCCTCGTTCGGGCCGAGGACTAGTAAGGTGGGCGATTCGCGGATCCTCCTTGCGAGGCGCTGCTTCCCCGCCTCCCTCACGGTCGGATCTGCCTGTTCGTGGCGAGCTGGGCCTAGTTCGGGCCGAGGTTGAGGCTGGAGACAAAGAACACGGTCGGCCCTTCGCGGACCGGGCTACCGGCGCCCCGTTCGATGGTCACGACGACCGTGTCGTAGCCGGCGAGGCCTTCGGGGATCACGCGCTCGTAGCGCGCAAAGCCGGATTCGTCCGGTTCGAACGTGCCGAGGCTGAAGTAGCGGCCACCCGATTGCGCCCAGAGCTGGTAGGTCTCGCCGGGGCGCTGCTGGAGTTGCGTGGCCATGAACCAGAGGCGCTTCTGCTCTTCGTCCCATACCAGGCGGCCGATGGAGTTCGTTGCTTCGCCGGGGGCCGTGACCGCCAAGATGTCGCTGCTGGGGGAGAGGAGCGCGAGCATCAGTTCGCGGTCGGTCTTCGAGGCCTCCTGGAGGTCGGCGGCGGCCTGCCGGGTGTCTTCGAGCTGCTGGGTGACGGCGGCGAGCTCCACTCGCTGGGACAGCGCATCGTTGATCTGCGTTTGGAGGTCGGCGTTGTCATCTTTGAGTTCGTCCATCTGCCCCTTGATGGAGACCATGCCCGTGAAGGCGGCGATCGCGACGACCACGGCGGCGAGTCCTGCGGCGGCGCGGGAGATGGTGAACATGCGGCGCATTGGGCTCGGCCGGGTGAGGCCCGCGTTGCGGTAGACCTGCTTCTTCATGCGGGCGGGGGCGCGGCGCAGTGGCGCGGCCAGGCCAACCATGTTGGCAAGCGCCTCGGCCTCGCGGACTACTTCACGGCAGGAAGAGCATTCCGCGATGTGCAGCCGAATGGCACGTTCCAACGGAGCGTCCAACGAGCCGATGGCGTATTCATCCGCCTGTTCCTGCGTGATGTGGGAAGCGCCCATGGCGGGGGTACCTACACCTCTTCCTGCAGGGTTCGCCGAAGCTTCTGCATACCGAGGCGGATCCGGGTCTTCACGGTGCCCAGGGGTTCGTGAAGATGGGCCGCGATTTCCTGCTGGGTGAGGCCGTTGAAGTACGCCAATTCGAGCGCCACGCGCTGTTCGTGCGGTATGGAGCGGAGGGCGCGCCGGACGGCGGCCTGCTCTTCGTGGAGTTCGGCGTTGAGTTGCGGGTCTTCCGGTTCGCCCTGGAAGAGCGGTTCGGCTGCCTCATCCGGTTCGCCGAGCGAGCCGCCTTCGCGCTTGCGGCGGCGGCCACGGGCGCGCAGCTCATCGACGGCGCGGTTGCGGGTGACGCTCATGAGCCAGCTGACGAAGCGTCCGCGTTCGGAGATGAAGGTTTCCGGGCGGGTCCAGAGCCGGACGAAGACGTCCTGCGCGGAATCCTCGGCGAGCTGTGCATCCGAAAGCACACGGTAGGACGCCGAGTACACGAGATCGACGTAGCGGTCGTAGAGGACGGCGAACGCGAGCTGGTCCTGGTTGGCTATGGCGAGCATCAGAACTTCATCCGACCATTCGGCCCGCGAAGCCATGTCAACGGCTGACGCCGATGCTAGCTCAACGGGGTTACTAATGTTACGTATACCTGAGGATTCTGGATTGCTCTGCCAGGCCATGAATACGCCTCTTGAACCGGCATGATACACCCGGATCGCAGGAAGCAACCCCTGAATTGGGGACGCGTGGTTCCTCCCTTTACCTCGCCCTTGCCGAGACGGCCGCGCGTTTACCGGGAGTACCGCTGCCGTGGGCGAGACTGGTAGCAACCCAACAAACGAGGAACACCCAACCATGATCACCCTGCGCCCCATTGCTTTTGGCCTCCTGGCGTTGACCATGCTTGGCGCCGCGGCCTGCAGCGATTCGCCATCGGCGGCGCCTGATACGACTGCGACAACCGACCCGGGTTCGATCCCGGCGTCGATCACCACCGAACCGACCTCGACTGACCGCGATTCCACCCGTGAGGGCGACGAACTCAGCACGGCAGAACTCGTCGAGGTCGCCGAGCCGTCCATCGTCCGGATAGCGACGGCGACCGGCGTGGGTACCGGGTTCGTGGTCGATGAGGACGGCTACATCCTGACGAACCACCACGTGGTGGAAGGTTCGCTGAACGGGTTCAGCACCTTCATCACCGTGACGATGAGCGACGGGGCTGACTATCCGGCGGAGGTGGTGGGCGCGGACCCGCGGGCAGATATCGCGCTGCTCAAGATCGAGGCCACGGGATTGCCTGCGCTTTCGTTCGCTGACCTCGACGATGTGGTGGTCGGGCAGGACGTGGTGGCGATGGGCTTTGCCCTGGACCTTGAAGGCGGCGAGGGTGGGAGCTTCAGCGTGACGCGTGGCATCGTGAGCCAGAAGAACCGCTCGATCCATGAAAACAGCCCGAGCAGCATCCTCGGCGCCATCCAGACGGACGCGGCAATCAACCACGGCAACAGCGGCGGACCGCTGCTCAATCTCTACGGCGAGGTGGTGGGCATCAACACAGCCATCGCGCCGGATCCGCTGACCGGAGACCAGGCGCCAGGCATCGGGTTCGCCGTGGGTTCGGATACGGCGAAGGCTGTGTACGAGCAGCTCCGCGAGAATGGCCAGGTGGACCGCGGCCTGCTCGGCATTAGCCAGTTCGAGGCCGTACGGCCCGCCGTGGCGCGCGAGCTTGGCATCCCCGAGAGCGAAGGCGGCGTGCTGGTGAACAACGTCTCGCCCGGGGGACCGGTGGCCGAAGGAGGCATGCAGACCGGCGACGTAATCGTCCGCATTGGCGACTACGACGTGAACAACGAGGCCGACCTGGCAGTCGCGCTTATTCGGCACAGTGCCGGCGAAACGGTGGACATCGATGTGTACCGTGACGGCGAGAAACTCACGCTGACAGTCACGCTTGGCGTGGCGCCGACGACCTAGTCGTCCAACGTTCGACCTCTCCAGGGAAGGCTCCGCCTCGATGCGGGGCCTTCTTTTTGCGTCGGGGACGGTAGGCTACGGGTATGCGCGTTGTTTCGCTGGTACCGAGCCTGACGGAGCTGGTCTGGGAGTTGGACCCCGAAGCGCTCGTGGGGCGGACGCGCTTTTGCACGGTTCCGTACGAGAACAGGCGGGTGCCGCAGGTTGGCGGGACGAAGAACCCGGACATCGGCAAGATCGCCGCGCTCAAGCCGGACCTCGTTATCGCGAACAAAGAAGAGAACCGCCGCGAGGACGTGGAGGCGATGCAGGCGGCGGGGCTCAACGTGTTGCTCACTGACCCGAATACAGTGGACGAAGCGCTTGCGATGATCCTGGAGATCGGCGCGTTGCTTGGGTGCGAGGACACGGCACAGGTGTTCGCGGACAACGCTCGGGAGGTGCTCGATGAACCGCCGATCGAGCCGGTGCGGGTGTTCGTGCCCATCTGGCATGAGCCGCTGATGGGATTGGGTTCGGCCACGTATGGGAACGACGTGCTGGAGCGGGTGGGCGCGGTGAACGTATTTGGCGGGCGGGAGCGGTATCCGGAGGTGTCGCTGGAGGAGGTGCGGGCACTCCAGCCTGAGGTGGTATTGCTCCCGGATGAACCGTTCCCGTTCGACCTGGGCCATTTCCGCACCTACGAGGCCGTCGCGCCGAGGGTGCTGCGCGTGCCGGGCGAATGGCTGTGGTGGTATGGACCGCGCATTTCATCGGGCATAAGCGGGCTTCGGGGGCTGCTACGGGGAGAGCACCGGGCCAAAGTTCGGGTGGTGGCGGAGGAAGAGTTTGCATCCGAATCGGCTGAAGCGCTGCTGCAGCTGGCGAAGCAATTCGCGGCACCGGTGGTTGGGTTGCCGACCGGCAACACGCCGACAGGGATGTACGAAGAGTTGGGACGTCGCGTGGCGGTGGGTTCGGCGGACATCAGCGGATGGCGGCCTTACGCCATCGACGAGTATGGAGGC
>CALFYR010000732.1 GCA_937954195.1 uncultured Dehalococcoidia bacterium | reverse complement strand
GAGCGCGAGGTGATCCTGTTGCAGGGAGACCTGCCGAGCCCTGCCCGGCCGCCCGCGGGTTGCCGCTTCAACACACGCTGTCCGCTGGCCTTCGATCGATGCCGCAGCGAAGAACCGGTACTTCGCGCCATCGACGAAGACCGCAAGGTGGCCTGCCACCTGGTTGAGTGAAAAGGACTGAGGACTGAGGACTGAGCGGGACAGCTGCTCGGTTGAATGCTGCGCCTTTGGAGGGGTTTGGAGTTGTTACGTGCGTATCGGGAGCGCCAGTTCGCATCGCTGAGCGAGTGGAACTACAAGGTCTTCTTCTTCGGGCAGATGGTCTCCCAGGTGGGCGGATGGACCCAGACCGTCGCGCAAAGCTGGTTGGTCCTGCAGCTGACCGATTCGCCGCTATCACTGGGGCTGGTGACGCTCCTCCAGACGCTGCCGTTCACGCTGTTCTCGCTGGTTGGCGGCGTGCTCGCCGACATGTTGCCAAAGCGGAAAACGCTGGTAGTGGTGCAGACGGTCGCGATGCTGCAGGCGTTCGCGATGTTCTTCCTGGCGGCGACGAACACGATCGAGGTGTGGCACATCTACTGTCTCGCCTTCGTGCTCGGCACCACCAAGGCGACCGAGCGGCCGATCCGGCAGAGCTTCTACAGCGAGCTCGTGGGCCGCGAGAAGCTCGGCAACGCCATCGCGCTGAATTCGAGCTTGCTGAACACCGCCAAGATCGTCGGGCCCGCGCTGGGCGGCGTGATGATCGCGGTCATCGGCGTCGAAGGGAACTTCCTGGTCAATGGCATCTCGTTCCTCGCGGTGCTGCTGGCCTACGGGCTCATGAAGCCGAGCCAGTACTACCCCGCCCGGGCTTCGAAGCCGAGCAAGAACATCGCACGGGAAGTGGCGGGCGGTGTGCGGTACGCCTGGACCACCCCGAAGCTGGCGTTCCTGCTCATCCTCGTGGCCTTCATCGGCACGTTCGGCTACAACTTCAACATCATCACGCCGCTGGTCGCCGAATACGTGCTTGGCGTGGGACCGGGCAAGTTCGGGCTGCTGAGCTCGTTCCTCGGCGCCGGTGCGCTCCTCTCCGCTCTGACGATCGCTGCCGTGCGGCAGCACGATGAGCGCCTGCTTTACGTCACAGGCTCGGCGTTCGTGGTGCTACTGCTGGTGGCGAGCGTGTCGCAGGTGTACTGGCTTTCGGCCGCCGTGTTCCTCGGGTTGGGCGTCGCCGGCACCGCGACGATGACCACCGCCCACACCATCCTCCAGCTTTCCGCGGATGAGGAGATGCGCGGCCGCGTCATCAGCAACTACATCCTCCTGCAATCGGGTACCACACCCATCGGGAGCATGGTGATCGCGTTCGCCGGGGCGCGGTTCGGCGTCCAAAACGCGCTAGTGCTGATGGCTGCGCTCTGCGTGGTGGGTCTGGGGCTTTCGTTCGCCTACTGGTATCTCAGGGTTGCGAAGCGCGGCATCGAACTCCCGGCTCCGGTCGCAACGGATGTGACCGTCGGGCCGTAAGTGGTTGCGGGCACGTCGCATACTGCTCCGAAACGGCCGGAGGCGACTTGCGATGATTACGGGCCTGCACGCCATGTTCTATTCGGATTCGGCGGAGGAAACGCGAGCGTTCTTCCGCGACGTGCTTCGCATGAGGTCTTGCGATGTGGGGGAAGGCTGGCTGATCTTCGAAGCGCCGCCGGGCGGACATCGGCGTCCATCCGGCCAGTCCGCCGCAGGGTAAGGCGGGCACCCACGCTATCTCGTTTTCGTGCGATGACATCACCGCGACCGTGGCCGAACTGAACGCGCGTGGGGCAACGTTCACGCGGGCCGTCCGGGACGATGGTTCGGCTGACCACGGAGTTCGAGGCTCCGGGCGGCGTCACGTGCGAGTTGTACCAGCCGCGCTACACGCTCCCGTTCGAGTAGCGGCGAATGCTGCTTCCCGGGTCAGGTCCAGCATCTGGGCCGCTATTTCGGCCCGCCCCTGCCGGATGCTGAACGCCGTCCAGTTCATGAGGTAGGTGATCTCCCAGTCGCCGGTCGCTCTCTGGACATCCGGTTCGAGGGGCGGCCCTCCTGTGTAGCCCTCGATGAACGAGCCTCGGCACTCCGGAGGTGAACTCAGCCACGTTTTGAGCGCGGCCAGGAAGCACGCTAAGTCGCGTTCGGCGTGGCCGGCGCGGATGGTTTCCCAATCGTTGACGGCGAAGGCCCCCTCGCCATCCATCAGGACATGGTTGGCGACGAACGACTCGTGTGTGACAACGGGCCGGGGATCCCGGAGCTGCGCATTCAGGCGGTCGAGCACGATTGAGAGTGCTTCCCTGAGCGGTTCATCCGCCGCGTCCCACGCCTCCTGGAACATCCGATGACGCCAGGACATGCGCTCCGGTGAACCGTAGTGTTGGGGTGTCATTCCATCGAGCACCTCCAGCGGGAGCGCATGTAGCTTGCGGACGAATGCACCGGCGCTGCGGCAGCCATCGGCCGCCCAGGGGAGTCGCTGGAGTATCGCCGAGGCGAGGTCGGTCCCGGGCACAGCTGCCATCACGAAGTACGGCGGTTCCGTGGAATCGTCCGTGCCGTCGTGGGTGATGAGAGGTACGGCGATACCGGCCTCTCGCAGCCGGCGCAGGGCGAGCGCCTCCTGGCGGACGGCCGGGTAGACGAACCGATTCCCTGCCAGCTTCAGGACCATCGGCGGCAGGCCTGATGGGAAGTCCATGCGGCAGACGTAGTTGTTCTCGCTGTGGAGTTTCGTCAGCCGAGGTTCCTCGGCGAACAGCTCACGCGCGAGGGCCATGACCCGCGCGTTCAGCTCCGGTGACTCGTCCATCCGGGGAGGATAGCGTGCAGCAGCGGGTGCGCATGGTGGCAACACCCTTCCGGGCTACCCGTTTTTCACACGAAAGTTGCATAAAGCAACGGAAAAAGTAAGCCACAAGCTAAAGAGTTCCGGCTATACTCGACATAGACCGTGTACATCTTTGACCTTGAACTCACCAACTACCGGAACTACGTCCGGGCGGGGGTCCGTCTCGAAAAGGGCCTGAACCTCTTTGTGGGCGATAACGCCCAGGGCAAGAGCAACCTTCTCGAAGCGATCTACCTGCTCTCCACGCTGCGTTCGAGCCGCGCGAGCACCGATAGCGACCTCGTCCGCAACGACATCCTGAAGTCGGATTTCCCGGTCGCTCGCCTTTCGTGCGAAGTGGAGCGGTCGGCGGGGAACCTCGCACTCGAGTTGGCGGTTGTCGGGCGGACGACGGATGCGAGCCATCGCGCGGGCAAGCGCGTGCGCGTCAATGGCGTGCCGAAGAAGGCGTCGGATGCCGTCGGCCAGCTGTGTGCCGTGCTCTTCACCACGCTCGATATCGAAATTGTGGCTGGCCCGCCGCTGATGCGCCGCCGCTACCTGGACATGATGATCTCGCAGGTGGACCGCGGCTACCTCCGCGCGATGCAGAAGTACGCCAAGGTGCTGCAGCAGCGGAACAGCCTGCTCAAGCGCGTCCAGAACCGCGAAGCCTCCGTCCAGGAGCTCAACTTCTGGGACCAGGAGCTGGCGCATGCCGGCGGCACCATCTTCTGGGCGCGAGCCGACGCGCTCGGCCACCTCGTGCCGCAGGCCGAACAGCAGATGGAACGCCTCAGCGACGGCATGGAAAGCCTGAACATGACCTACCGGCCATCCCTCGGTGGCCTTGATAAGGACGACATCCCGATCGACGACAGTGAATGGACCGCGCGCATGCTTCGTGCCTTCCAGAACCTGCGTCAGCGTGAAATCGCGGCCGGCTCGACGCTTGTTGGCCCCCACCGCGACGATGTCGACGTCGAGATCAACGG
>CALFYR010000731.1 GCA_937954195.1 uncultured Dehalococcoidia bacterium | reverse complement strand
ACACCTCACCCACCGCCTATCAGAGCCGCAACACCGCCACAACTCACCACGACCACACCAGCGCCCAGCCCCACCCCGAAACCTGTTCGTAACACCTGCGCAATTCACCCGAAACCCACCACCCGTACCGTTATCCACGCACAACGGACCAACCCTCCGTCGCCCCCGAACACCCCCTCCCCTCACCCGGGCAGCGGCGTGACTGGCACTCAGCGTGAAACCAGTCACAATCGGGGGAACCCGCGCCCATCACCATCGAGCAGAGGAGCTCACATGACCCCAGAGGAAGTTAAGGGCTTTTGCGAACAGAACCACATCCGCTTCGTCGATGTGAAGTTCGTCGACCTCTTTGGCCAGTGGCAGCACATCACCCGGCCAATCCACGAACTCAACGATTGGACCGACCTCGAACGCTCCCCGTGGCGTAACGGCTACGGCTTCGATGGCTCCTCCATCCGCGGCTTCCAGAAAATCGAGGAGTCCGACATGCTCCTCGTCCCCGACCCCGATACCGTCATCATCGACCCCTTCATCTCCTCGCCCACCGTCTCCGTCATCGCCAACGTCGAAGACCCGGTCACCCGCCAGGCCTACTCCCGCGATGCCCGCTACGTCGCCCAAAAAGCCGAAAAGTACCTCAAGGAAACCGGCGTCGGCGATACCGTCTACATCGGCCCCGAACTCGAATTCTTCGTCTTCGATGAGGTCCGCTACAACAGCGACCAGCACTCCGCCTTCTACTCCGTCGATTCCGACGAAGGCATCTGGAACAGCGGCGCCGATGCCACCCTCCGGGGCGACCTCAACCAGGGCTACCGCCCCCGCTACAAAGAAGGCTACTTCCCCGTCAGCCCCTTCGACACCATGACCGACATCCGCAACGAGATGGTCGAAATCATGGAGTCCGTCGGCATCCAGATCGAACTCCACCACCACGAAGTCGCCACCGCCGGCCAGGGCGAAATCGACATGCGCTTCGATACCCTCACCAAGATGGGCGACAAGTCCCTCCTCTACAAATACATCGTGAAGAACGTCGCCAAGCGCAACGGCAAAGTCGCCACCTTCATGCCCAAGCCCCTCTTCGCCGATAACGGCTCCGGCATGCACACCCACCTCTCCATCTGGAAGGATGGCGGCAACCTCTTCGCCGGCGACCAGTACGCGGGCGTCTCAAAGATGTGCCTCAACTACATCGGTGGCCTCGTCAAGCACGGCCGCGCCCTCATGGCCATCGCCGCGCCAACCACCAACAGCTACAAGCGCCTCGTCCCCGGCTACGAAGCCCCCGTCAACCTCGTCTACTCGGCCCGCAACCGCTCCGCCGCCTGCCGAATCCCCCTCGTCAGCCCGGACCCGCGCCAGAAGCGCGTCGAATTCCGCCCCCCGGATCCCTCCGGCAACCCCTACCTCACCTTCGCCGCCATCTTCATGGCCGGCATGGATGGCATCATCAACGAAATCGATCCCGGCCAGGCACTCGATAAGACCAACCTCTTCGACCTGTCCCCCGCCGAGCTCGAAAACATCCCAACCGTCGCCCAGTCCCTCGATGGCTCCCTCCGCGCCCTCGAAGAAGACCACGACTTCCTCCTCCAGGGTGGCGTCTTCACCCCGGACCTCATCGAAACCTGGCTCGCCTACAAGTACGAAAACGAAGTCGACCCCATCCGGATGCGCCCGCACCCGTACGAATTCCAACTCTACTTCGACGCCTAGGTTCCGAACCTCAGCACACACACCCACGAGCCCCGGCAACCGCCGGGGCTCGTCCATTCCCCAAACCACCCACCCGCCAGCCGGAAACCGCCTCACCCCACCCCCCTCAGTACCGCGACCGGCAGGAAGCGGCGCTTCCA
>CALFYR010000730.1 GCA_937954195.1 uncultured Dehalococcoidia bacterium | reverse complement strand
AGGCGAAGAAGAAGAAGAAGAGGCCGGGAGTCATCTCCTTCCAGCCGCGGCGGTAGATGATGTGGCCGAAGGCGATGCCGCCAAGCGCCTGGAACGGGCCCGTCATGGCGACGACCCATTCGCGGTGGTTATCCCAACCGGCGCGGGCCTGGAAGGCCATGGCTGTGATGAGGCAGGCGAGAGCAATGCCGAGCGCGAGCCCCCAGTACCGCTTGAGGTAGTCCATCCGGGAGGTCGACGGGCGGTCGGGGCGGGTGGAGCGGTCGTGGATCGAGCTTTTTTCGGGCTCGTAGGGGGCGGGGATGGAGAGTTCGGCCATGGCGGGATTCTAGCGGGATGGAAAGGAAGGGGCGAGAGGTGACCGAATTGACCTCCGACGCCACCGATCGTGACACTGGTGGCGCGGCTCTTGCATCGAGGGCGCAAAAAGGGGTCGCGTGATGGGCGCGGTTGGACTGGAAGTCGCGCTGATTGTGGCGCTCATCGTTTTCAACGGGATCCTGGCGGGTTCGGAGCTGGCGATCGTTTCCGCGCGGAAGGTGCGGCTACAGCAGCGGGCGGCGGATGGTGACGCAGGGGCGCGGGCCGCGCTTGCACTGGGCGAACAGCCGAACCGCTTTCTTTCGACGGTGCAGATCGGGATAACGCTCGTTGGCATCCTGGCGGGTGCCTTTGGCGGCGCGACGGTGGCGGAAACGCTCGCGGACGGGCTGGAAGGCCGTGGCGTGGATGAAGACTGGGCGGGACCGCTGGCGGTCGGCCTGGTGGTGCTGGGGATCACGTACCTTTCGTTGATTGTGGGAGAGCTGGTGCCGAAGCGGTTGGCGCTGGCGCATCCCGAGCGGGTCGCGTCTATCGTCTCGCGGCCGATGAATGTACTGGCATCCGTCGCGCGGCCGGCGGTGGCTCTGCTGAGCCTTTCGACCGAGGCGGTGCTTCGTGTTCTGCGGCTGGGGGCTCCAAGCGATGAGGCGGTGACGGAAGAGGAGCTCCGCCTGCTGATTCAGCAGGGGGCGGAAGCGGGCGTGATCGAGGCGGCCGAACAGGAGATGGCGTTCGCGGTGCTGCAGCTTGGAGACCGGACGGTGGCGGACATCATGACGCCGCGAACGGAGGTCTCGTGGATCGACGCGACGGACGACATTGAGGCGATCCTGACGCAGGTTGCCGACGGCCCACATGACCGGTTCCCGGTGTGCAGGCGTGGACCGGATGACGTGCTCGGCGTTGTGGCGGTGAAGGAACTTTTTGCGGCGGCGCGGCGCGGACCGGTGACGGACATCGAATCCGTGATGCGGCCGGCGCTGTTCATCCCGGAATCGGCGACGATGCTGACAGCGCTCGAACGATTCCGTGAGGGCGGGCCGTTCGGGATCGTGATCGATGAGTACGGCGGCATGGCGGGGGTGGCCACGCTGACGGACTTGCTCGAAATCATCGTTGGGCAGCTCCCAGAATCGGCTGGAGAACCCGAGGACGAGCCGATCGTTGCGGGGCCGGATGGTTCGTGGCTGGTTGATGGGCGGCTATCGACGGAGCGTCTCCGGGTGTTGTTGGGGTGGCGGGGCCTCCCACGCGACGGCTCGTATCAGACGCTCGCCGGGCTGGTGATGGATGAGCTGGGACACGTGCCTTCGACCGGTGAGGAGTTTGCTACGTTGGGGTACCGGTTCATTGTTGTGGACATGGATGGCCGCCGGATCGACAGGGTGATGATCGCGCCGGCGGCGCCGGCTGACGCGGACGGAGACGGCGAGAACGCGTAACCTGAGGCGATGGACGTAGACGGGATCAGCTGGATCGACGTCAGTGTGGGTCCTCCACTACGGGGCCGGCTAGATGCGGCGCATGCTCATGGCGCCCGGGTGGTGGTGCTGGATGCGAGCGCGGGCGTGGCGCCTGCGGTGGCTGCGGAGCACGTGGACCTGGTGCGGTTTGTGACACCGGTGGTGTTTGTGTTCGAGGGGGCGCTGGCGGGGCCGGCGGCGGCGCTCGCGCTGGGCGCGGACATCCGGGTGTGTTCGAGCCATGCATCGCTGGCGGGGCCGTTCCGGAACGAGGGGCGGCTGCGGGTGCTTGGCGGGAGCCGGGCGGTTTCGCTGTTCGGTTCGGGAGAGCCAGTGGGGGCGGAGGTGTTGCGTTCGCTGGGGCTGGTGAACGCGGTGGCGGCGCCGCACGAGGCCGACGTGGAAGGGCGGCGGATGGCCGGTGTGATCGCGAGCCGGGGGCCGATCGCGACGCGATTGGCGAAGGAAGCTATCTGGCGGGGGCTGCCGCAGCCGCTTGAGCAGGCGTTACGGTTCGAGACCGATTTGACCTTGCTCTTGCAGACGACCAAAGATCGCGCGGAAGGTGTCCGAGCGTTTCTTGAGAAGAGACAACCAGTGTTTAAAGGTGAGTAACCGATGATCGTTTACCTCGAAGAGGGCGAGGCATGGTCGATGATGATGCTGATGAGCGCCATCGCCATGGACAACGCCGACATATCCGACGAAGCGAAGCATTCGCTGCGGCTCTGGCAAGCGGAGCACAAGGAAGGCACGCAGGCCCTGGAAGAGCTGACGGAGGCGATGAATAAGGCGCTGAACGCGCACATCGATGCGCAGTTCATGCGGCGGGTGAAGCGGAAGGGCCGCTATGAGACGGTGAGGAAGTAGATGGAAGTCCGATTCAACGATGAAGAGATCAGCGAACTCGCGGCAGTCATCATCAACCGGATGGCGGATGGCGCGAACCTTACGGATAAGGACCGTGCGATGCTGAAGCGGTGGCGCAGTTCCAAGCTGAAGCTGGGCACGGACGATATGGAAGAGCTGGTGCGGAAGGCGAACGACGACTTCGCCCAGGGCCTGGCGCGGCGGCAGCGGAGCCAGCTTCGGAAGCCTGACTGGCGCGCATAAGGCGCCGGGCGGGCGGGGGTAAGCCAGGAACGATGACTGCCGAGCTTGTGACGCTGGATATCGATGACCGGGGGGTGGCGACGATCACGCTCAACCGGCCGGAGCAGCTGAACGCCATCAATATGGCGATGCGCGATCTGCTGTGGGAGTACCTGGCGGCGGTCGAAGGGATCGGCGATGCGAAGGTGATCGTCTTCCGGGGCGAGGGGCGGGCGTTTAGCGCTGGGGCCGACATTTCGGAGTTTGGGACGGCGCCTTCGGTGATGGCCTCCCGGGAGGCGCGGCATGAGCGCGACGTCTGGTGGGCGCTGCTGAACCATCGCTGCGTGACGATCGCACGGATGCACGGGTATTGCTTCGGTGCCGGGCTGGAACTACCGCTGTGCTGCGACATGCGGGTCGCAAGCGAGGGCGCGACGTTCGCGCTCCCGGAGGTGACGCTGGGGTATATCCCGAGCGCGGGCGCGACACAGACGCTGCCGCGGCTTGTGCCGCCGGGAATTGCGGCGGGGATGATCCTTTCGGGGGAGCCCGTGGCGAGTTCGGATGCGGTGCGGTTCGGGCTGATCGATGAGGTGACGGCTGGCGCGGGCCTGGACGAGGCGGTCGAACGGGCGGTACAGCGGGCGCTCGTGGAGCCGGACCGTGTGACGGCGAGGCGCCGGCGCGCGTTGGCGGCCGGTGCGACGGCGCTGGCGGTATGACCGAAGCCGAGGAGTACACCTCTCCACGCCCGCCGGTTGCGCTGGGATGTGCGTTCATGATGATGGCGCTGGTGGCGCTGTTCATTGTGGGGGCGTGCGTGACGGTCTACCTGGATTCGGGGGCGAATACAGGGGAGATGGTGTTGGACGATGCGCGGGCGTATGGGGTGGGGTCGTACCAGTACGTTGGCGAGCGGAACTACTTCGTGGTGCGGCTGCCGGACTCGTCGTTCGTTGCGCTCAGTGACCTGGACGCGGCCAACCGGGCGACTCCGGAGCGGCGTTGTAGGGTGCAGGCGGTGCCACCGGACGACCCGGCGAATGAGGCGATTGTCGATGCGTATGGACGGCGCATCAGCTCGCAGGCGGGCGGCTGGACGCTGGTGTTTCGGGAGACGTGCAACGGGGCGATTTACGATGCGGCGGGTATCCGCATTGACCGGGACGGGCGGAACCTGGACCGCTTCCCTTCGAGCATTAACCCGGACGGGATGCTGGTGGTGGATGTGAGCGTACGCGAGTGCAGTTCGCGGGAGGGCGGGAACCTGTTCCGGGCGTCAGACTGCTCGTGAGCGAGATTGTTGACTACTTCACTCGACTTTCTTTGATATACCGGCTACGCTTGTAGCCCCGAACGTTGAGACAACGCCCATTTTTCAGGTTGGAGGCATGAGAGAACTATGACCGACATCGCATCCCGTGGCTACGCGAACCCCGACGTCCTGGTGACGACCGACTGGGTCGCGGCACACCTGAACGACCCGAACATCCGGATCGTTGAATCGAACGAAGACCAGCTGTTGTACCCGAGCGGACACATCCCCGGGGCGGTGCAGGTGGACTGGGCGGCGGACCTGAATGACCCGCTGCGGCGGGACTACCTTCATCGTGAGGGCTTCGAGGCGCTGATGAGCCGCATCGGTGCGACGAAGGACACGACGATCGTGTTTTACGGCGACAAGAACAACTGGTGGGCGACGTACGCCTTCTGGGTGTTCCAGCTGTTCGGCCACACAAATGCGAAGGTGATGGACGGCGGGCGGCTGAAGTGGGAGAAGGAGAACCGCGAACTGACGCGGGAAGTACCGAGCTACCCGGCGACTTCGTACAGCGCGCCTGAGCGCGACGACAACAAGATCCGCATCTTCCGGGATGAGGTGCTGAAGAAGCTTGGCGGGGGCACCAAGCTGGTGGACGTGCGCAGCCCGCAGGAGTTCTCCGGCGAGCGGACGCACATGCCGGAGTACCCGCAGGAAGGCGTGCTGCGAGGCGGCCACATCCCGGGTGCGAAGAACGTACCGTGGGCGCGGGCAGCGAACCCGGAGGACGGCACGTTCAAGACGGCCGACGAGCTGAAGGCCATCTACGAGCAGGAGCAGGGGCTGAGCAAGTCTGACGACGTGATCGCGTACTGCCGGATCGGCGAGCGGAGCTCGCATACGTGGTTCGTGTTGACGCACCTGCTGGGCTACCCGAACGTGCGCAACTACGACGGTTCGTGGACGGAATGGGGCAACAGCGTCAACGTCCCGGTCGAGCGCTAGGGCACTCACCCCCACCCCTCTCCCGCCGCTGCGGGAGAGGGGAGCCGGAGTAGACTTATGGCGAAAATGACCGCTGAGCTTGAATCGCTCGTGAAAGACTTTGAGTTTGCCGACCGGACGGAGCGGATCGACTTGCTCATTGAGTACGCCGACAAGTTCGAGGACGTGCCGGAACGGATCGCGACGCGGCCGTTCCCGGCGG
>CALFYR010000729.1 GCA_937954195.1 uncultured Dehalococcoidia bacterium | reverse complement strand
GCCACTTCCCACACATCCGTGCCGCCCCCATCCGAACCACCGGCTTCCTGCGCCATCGCGGGCGCAGCCGTGGCGAGCGTCGTCAAACAAAGCGCGGAAACCATGGTGAGGCGGGCGAACAGCTTCTTCATACCGTCGTGCAGTCTACCCATTCATCGCTCTCCGAACCACCGCACGCACCGGGCAGCAAAAAGGGCCGGTGGATGTGTGGAGCGGACACAGCATCCAGCGCGACCCACCTACGTTTTAACACCCGCTCAGCAGGTCAGCAAGAGGCCGGGGCAAGATTTTGCACAAGGAGTGACCAAAATCCGGTGGGACCCTGCTCCGAAACAGGGAGGTTGCATGGGCGGGAGTACAATCAGCGGCCATGGAACCACGGATCCAGTATGCGCTGACGGAAGATGGCGCCAGCATCGCGTACTGGGCTCTGGGGGATGGTCCTCCTGTCATCCAGATGCCTTCGATCCCGTTCACCCACATCCAGGAGGAGTGGCAGGACCCGGATTGGCACGCCTGGTACGAAGCGCTGCTTCAGCACTTCCAGGTGATCCGGTACGACACGCGGGGGTGCGGGCTTTCGGCGGCGCCGGGGCAGGAGTACACGCTGGATTCGATGGTGGCGGACCTGAAAGCCGTGGCGGACCGGGCAAGGCTGGACCAGTTCGGGTTGATTGCGCCGGTGCAGGCTGGACCGGCGGCGATCGCGTTCGCGGCACGGTATCCGGAGCGCGTGACGCGGCTGGTGTTGTGGATGGCCATCACGCGGGGCGCGGAGATCCGGACGATCCGGTTCGAGGCGCTGCGGCAGCTTTCGCTGGTGGACTGGCCGCTCTTTTGCGAGGCGGCGGCGCACGCGATCGTGGCGAGCTGGGACCAGGCGGAATCGGCGCACCGGATGGCGCAGATCATGCGTGATGGGGCATCGGCGGTAATCCACGAGGCGGTGTTGAACACGTACCTCGAGGAGGACATCAGCGAACGGCTGGGCCAGATACGCTGCCCGGTGCTGGTGGCCCACCGCCACGAGGGGACGCCGCCGCCGGCGGTGGCCCGGAAGCTGGCTGCATCGATCCCGATGGCGAGCCTGGTGCCGTTCCCGGGGAGTTCGATGTTGTTCATGACCCAGGAAGCCCAGTCGATCGCGGCGACGTTCGTGGAGTTCCTGGCGGCGGCGCCCGTGGCAACAGAGCGTAACGTCGCGGTCTCCGGGTTTTGCACGATCCTGTACACGGACATCGAAGGGCACACGGCGATCATCAACGACCTCGGGGATGAACGTGGGCGGGCGGTGCTTCGGGAGCACGAGCGAATCACGAGGGGGGCACTGCGCCAGCACGGCGGCTCGGAGGTGTTGACCACGGGCGACGGGTTCCTGGCGAAGTTCGATACGGCGCAAGCGGCGCTTGAATGCGCCACGACGCTGCAGCGCGAGCTGGCGGACGCTTCGGCCGAATTGCCGGTCGAGCTCAAGGTGCGTGTCGGGATTAACGCGGGGGAACCGATTGTCGAGGGAGACGAGCTTTTCGGGGCGGCGGTGATGAACGCGGAGCGCATCGGCGGAGAGGCGAAGGGCGGCGAAGTGCTGGTCGCGAACGTGGTGCGGGAGCTGGTGGCGGGGAAGGGTTTCGCCTTTGGTGATCGCGGTGTCATCGAAGGTTCGGGGCTGGATGAGCCGATCCGGGTATGGGAGCTGCGCTGGGCTGTTATGGCTACCTGACACTGCCAGAAGCGTGGCTTAGAGTTCCGCGCGATGGAGTACAAGTGGCGCTGCCTGATCGCGGTGTGTTTCGGGACGTTCATGGCGACGATGGACTTCTCGATCGTGAACGTGGCGCTGCCGACGCTTTCCCGGGAGTTCGACAAACCGGCTGAGACGGTGGTGTGGGCGACGCTGACATCGTCGCTGGTGGTGACCGGCGTGACGCTGACCGCCGGGCGGGTAGGGGACCTGTGGGGCCGCAAGCGCGTGTACATCACCGGGTGGGTGATTTTCACGATTTCCATGGGAATCGCGAGCCTGGCTCAGAGCATTGAGCAGCTGATCGCGATCCGGTTCGTGCAGGCGATTGGCGTTTCGCTGGCGATGGCGAACGGCAACGCCATTGTGGCCGATGCCTTTCCGCCGGAGCAGCGAGGACAGGCACTGGGGACGACTGGCTCGGTGGTGGGCGCCGGGCTGATGTCGGGGCCGATCTTCGGCGGGTTCATCCTTGAGCTGCTGAACTGGCAGGCGATTTTCTATCTGCGTGTGCCGATCGGGCTGGCGGCGATGACGATGGCGCTAATCTTCATCCGGCCATCGGAGCCGCTACCGGCGGGGGCTTCGCGGCGGCTGGATATCCCCGGGGCTATCGCGTTGTTCGCGACCCTTTCGAGCGCGTTGCTGGCGGTGAACCGCGGACAGACGTGGGGGTGGACCTCCCCGATCATCGTGGGGCTGCTGCTGGTCGCGGTGTGCAGCCTTGTGGCGTTCCTGAGGATCGAATCGCGGGCGGTGAGCCCGGTGGTTTCGCTGGCGCTGTTCAAGATCCGGAGTTACGCGGTGGGGGTTTCGAGCCTGGCATTGAACTTCAGCGGGCAGGCCGCGGTGACGTTCCTGATGCCCTTCTACTTGCAGGAGGTGAAGGGGTTCAACACGGCGCAGACCGGCCTCGTGACCGCGACCGTGCCTTCGATGATGCTCGTGCTCTCTTCGGTGAGTGGACGGGTGAGCGACCGATACGGGTTCAAGCACCAGACGACG
>CALFYR010000728.1 GCA_937954195.1 uncultured Dehalococcoidia bacterium | reverse complement strand
CGGCGAGGACGCAGTTCCACCAGAAGCCTTTCATTCGGCATCCCCCAGGACGGCGCGGGTGTAGGCGGAAGGATCAAGGAGCTGCTCGGATGCCCGGAGCGAAAGGTCCATTACGGATTCGGCGCCGAGGCCGATGGCGACCGTAATGACGGCAAGGGCGCTTATGGGGGCAAGGAGCGCGAAGCCGGTGCGGGGTTTCGGTCCGGGGGGTGGGGAATCGGGGCCGGGCTTCCAAAACACTTCGAACCAGATTTTGGCCATCGAGAACACGGTGAGCAGCCCGACGGCGAGGGCGGCGGCGACGATCGGCCACGCGCCGGATTCGATGCTGGCGCGGACGACGGCGAGCTTCGCGAAGAACCCGGAGAAGGGCGGGATGCCGCCCAGAGAGAGCGCCGGGACGGCGAAGAGGAGCGCGACCGGGAGGTGTGCGGCGTAGAGCCCGCCGGGGAGTTTGAGTTCGCCGCTGCCACGGACGCGAAGGACGACGCCGCCGACGAGGAAGAGCGTGGTCTTCACGATGATGTGGTGCCAGATGTAGAAGACGGAGGCGGCGAGCCCGAGTGGGGTAAGAAGGCCGAGCCCCACAAGCATGTAGCCGATCTGGCTGACGATGTGGAAGGAGAGGATGCGGCGCATTTCGTGCTGGGCGACCGCGCCGAGCACTCCGCCGACCATGGTGAAGCCGGCCACCCAGAGGATGAGGGTGTGCGTGAAGCCCGTATCGCCGGTGAACATGAGCGTGAAGAAGCGGATGAGGGCGTAGACCCCGACCTTCGTCAGGAGGCCGGCGAAGAGGGCGCTGACGGCGGCCGGCGGGGTGTGATACGAAGCCGGAAGCCAGAAAAACAGCGGGAACACTGCCGCCTTTATCCCGAAGGCGACCATGAAGAGCATGCCGATGGCGGTGACGAGCGCCGTGTTCTCCACGTCAGGGAGGCGGACGGCGAGGTCGGCCATGTTGAGGGTGCCGGTCATGCCATAGGTAAGGCCGGCGGCGGAGAGGAAGAGCGCCGACGAGACGAGGTTGAGCGCGACGTACTTGATCGACGCTTCAATCTGCGGGCGTTCGTTGCCAAGGGCGAGGAGGACGAACGAGGAGATGAGCAGGACTTCGAACCAGACGTAGAGGTTGAAGACATCGCCGGCGAGGAAGGCGCCGCTGACGCCCGCGATCAGCGCGTTGAAGATGGGCCAGAACCCGAACGCCTCGCGCTCGCGGTCCAGCGTGGCGATGGTGTAGATGGCGGCGGCGAGCCCAATCACGGCGGTGACCAGCACCATCATCGCGCCGAAGAGGTCGGCGACGAGCACGATGCCGAACGGCGCCTGCCACCCGCCCACGGCGACCGCGCGGATACCGTCGGATTCGACCACCAGCAGCAGGGCGATCGCTCCCGCGAGGTGGCCGGCCATGCCTGCGAGAGTAATCGCACGCTGGAGGTACACCGGCGTGACGAGCACGGTGACTGCGCCAACCAGGAGCGGGAGCACAACCGGGAGGACGAGGAGGGCGTCGCTCATGACGGTTCCTCGCCGGCGGCGGGAGGTTCGCCGTAGCTGAGCCGGTCGGTCGTGGAATAATCCTCCACGTCATCGGTGCCGGTAGCGCGATAGGCGCGGAAGACGAGAAGGACGAAGAAGGCAAGGATGCCGAAGCCGATGACGATGGCGGTGAGGATGAGGGCCTGGGGTACCGGGTCAGCTGAGCCTTCGATGGGGGTTTCGGCTCCGGGCGGCACGATGGGGGTCCCGCCGGTTGAAAGGCGGCCGGCGCTGAAGATCAACAGGTTCGCGGCGTTTCCGATGATGGCGAGGCCGATGATGAGTTGGCCGAGCGTCCGCCTGAGCATCAGGTAGAAGCCAGCGGCGAAGAGCGCACCCGCGACGACAGGGAGGACGGCTTCCATCAGGCGTCCTCCAGGAGGGCGATAAGGATGCCCGCGCCCATGCCGACCACGACGAGCGCGACGCCCGCATCGAACAGGATGGGCGTGCCGAGCTTGATGGCGTCCATCCCCCAGGGTTCAAATTCGACCCAGAGGCCATCGAAGAAGGTATCGCCGAAGACGATGCCGGCGAGGGCCGCGAGCAGGGCGATGATGAGCCCGGCGCCGACGAAGATTCGCGGGTGGAGGCGGAGGAGCGCACGGGCGGCGGGGGCCCCGAACGCGAGGCCA
>CALFYR010000727.1 GCA_937954195.1 uncultured Dehalococcoidia bacterium | reverse complement strand
CGGGTGACTCAAACGGCGGAGCATCTTGGTGAGCGCCCCAATATCGGGCTCTGTAATAGATCCACCATGTGTCATCATCGGGAAGGTTGGCGAGGTGCTTGTGACCTGGTTCTTCGACAGCAAGCCAGCTTGAAACGTTCGACGCGATTGGGTAGTCCGACAAGATGGCCCCCCACGGCCGTTCGTGAATGACCACCGACTTCTGTTCCTCGATATTCCAGTTGCCAACGTTCATGAAGGTTTGGTTCGGAATGACCCATACCTCAATTTCGCACCGAAATAGGGCACCGGATCCGTCGTTGCGAACTTGGAGAGTCAGGAATCTGTAGTCCTCGGTGACCGTCGCCCTTCCTTCACTCACCTGCAGAATTGGCCGGTCGGCCGCTAGCCGTGCACGGCGCAATTCTTGAACCTGGTCGTTGCTGGCCTGCCATGCCTTATACGCATATCGTGCGATTATGACTGTGGCGACGGTGTACGCCGCCGTGCCCCAAGCCGTCCACTCCTCCGGCGAATCAAACCAGTCCAGCATTTGGATCGGAGTGTACCCCAACCGCTTCGGTAGGCATCGACGGACTCCCGCGGGCGCTTCGCGATGCCCGCCGCTACCCAACCCCTCCCGGCCGCGCTACAGTCCCCTCCCACACCAGCACCACCCGGAGGCCAACCCCCAATGGACTACGAGCAGATCATCTACGAAAAGCGCGGCGATACCGCCGTGATCACCATGAACCGGCCCGACCGGCTGAACGCCTGGACGTACAAGATGGGCGCCGAACGCAACGACGCCTTCATGCGCGCGAACGAGGACCCGGAGATCGCCTCCATCATCCTGACCGGCGCGGGCCGCGGCTTCTGTGCCGGCGCCGATGTGAGCGACGTCTTCAAGAAGGGCATCGATGAGCGCGGCAGCGAACGCGAAGGCGGCGACTCGATCAATTACGTGGAACTCGTCCGCAACTCCAAGCCGATGATCGCCGCCGTCAACGGCGCCTGCGTCGGCATCGGTCTCACCGCCATCCTTCCCATGGACATCATCATCGCTTCGGAGAACGCCCGCTTCGGCACGTTCTTCGTGAAGATGGGCCTCGTGCCCGAACTCGCGAGCAGCCACTTCCTCGTGCAGCGCGTCGGCTTCGGCATGGCCAGCGATATGTGCCTCACCGCCCGCATGGTCGATGCCGAAGAGGCAGCCCGCACCGGCCTCGTGAACAAGACCGTCCCCCACGACCAGCTGATGGACACGGCGATGGAGTACGCGAAGATGCTCGCCGCCAACCCGGTCCCACAGATGCGCTGGATCAAGGAACTCATCACAAAGAACGGTTCCAACCCCGACTACAACGAGGTCATGCGGCTCGAAGGCGAGCGCCTGAACAACGCCTTCGCAACCCCCGAACACCGCGAAGCCGTCGCCGCCTTCCAGGAGAAACGCCCGGCCAAATTCCGGTAGCCGCGCCCCTCCGTGGGCGCTGAGACCGGGGAGGGCCAGGGCTCTTTCGGCTGGCGCGGTCTAATGCCGCGCTCTGCCGCTCTC
>CALFYR010000726.1 GCA_937954195.1 uncultured Dehalococcoidia bacterium | reverse complement strand
CGTCCGTCACGATAATCCCCAGGTCGATGGAATCCTTCGTCACATCAATCGCCATCTCGCCACTCCTCGTCGCGTGTAAGTGAGCGGAGCATAGCCGAACAACCAGCCTCGCCGCTCGAAATTTCCTCCCCGCACCCGTCACCTCCCCGGCCGCCCGCGCCATGACATGACTGATGACCACGCAGACTGTTGACACCGCCGCCGATCGGGGACAGCCTTCCCCGCATCCCATGGCCACCCCGCACATCATCCTCTGCGGCTTCGGCGTCACCGATTCGCTCCAGCTCACGGTTGAAACCCAGCGTGCCCTCGCGCGCTACGGCGCCGCCTACACCCTCGGAGCCGGCCCCAACCTGCTCGCGTTCCTCAAGTCCCAGCGCGTCGCCGTCACCGAGCTCGATGCCCGCATCGCCACCGGCCGCCCCTACGCCGACACCTACCTCGAAATCGCCCACTTCCTCGTCGAACGCACCGCCCACCAGCGCCCCGTCATCCTCATCGCGCCGGGCCACCCCCTCATGTTCAACGCCATCGGCCGCTACGTCGCCGCCGAAGGAAAGCGCCTCGAACTCGCCGTCCAGGTGCTCCCCGGCGTCTCCCCCCTCGATGCCATCATCGGCGGCATAGGCCTCGATGTCGCAACCTTCGGCCTCCAGGTCTTCGATTGCACCCGCCTCGTCCAGCGCCGCCTGCCCATCAACCCGGCAGTCCCCGCAATCCTCATGAACGCCGGCGTCGCCGGCTTCAGCGCCCCCGAATCCGTCCAGGTCCCCGACCTGCGTCCCCTCGTGAAATACCTCTCAGCCTGCTACCCCGAAACGCATCCCGCCGCCGTCGTGAATCTCACCCCCAACGGTCTCGCCGTCGCTTCTACGTCACTCGCCCGGCTCCCCGCCGCCTCCGATCAGCTCCAGCCCGGGTCGCATCTCTTCCTCGATGCGGTCCGCCAACCCACTCCAGCCACCCCGGCCTGAACAGGCCGTAACACCACCGGGAGGGACCCACCATGGCATTCAATCCGCTCAAGCTCTTCAACCGTCAACAGTCACCCGCCCCGGCCGGCGCACCCGCACCCGTGGCCGACCCCGATGCCGCCGAAGGCGCCAACGAACGCGGCTCAGCCACCTTCAACGACGTCCAGACCTTCCGCCCCGAAATCGAGGACGAAGTCGTCCTGGGCATGCTCAACAACAAGTACCCCGAAAACATGAAGCACGAACTCATGGACACAGACGGCAAATTCGGCCCCGAAACACTCAACCTCGACGCCTCCACCCCCAAGCTCGCTGAAGCCGTCGCATTCTCGGATGACGGCCCCGGCCCGGAGGTCCTCTCCCTCGACAAGTCCACTCCCAAGCTCGATATGGCCCGCGCCCCCGAGACCAATGCCGACGGCATCCTCCCCTACGTCGAGCAGGAGAACTACCACGGCGGCGGCGAGGCGATGCAGGACGTCTTCGTTACCGAGGCGGTTGCCCCGAACCCCCAATCCAACCTTCTCGACGCAGGTCCCGTCCTCGGTGACGACTTCACCGGCTCGGACCAGGAACTAGGTGAACTGGTCTCACGCCTCCAACAGCGCGGCCTGATCGATACCAGCACCGGCGAGATCGTATGGGCCGATGAAGCCACCGCGAACTTCACCGGCAGCGATGAAGAACTTGGGGCGCTCGTCGCTTGGCTTCGGGGCAACAACCTCATCGATACCAGCACCGGCGAAATCGTGTGGGTCCGCCAGCCGGCCGAGGGCTCCAATTGGTTCGTCCCGGAAATGGATTCCGACCAGAGCGGCATGGCCCGCGAAGTGAACCAGGTATTCGTCGGCGGCTTCGGCGGCGGTCGGGCTGACGCCACCAACGTCCGCGTCGCCACGGGTGACGTCAACGGAGACGGCACCGCCGACGTGTCCCAAGTTTCCGTCGGCGGCTTTGGCGGCGGCGTCGATGACGACCGCCTGACGGCCGCCACCCAACCCCAGGGCTACTTCGAAGATTCTGTCCGTACGGCCCGCGAAGCCGTGGCCGAACCCCCCACTGAGGAAGTCGGCTTCGTCTTCCACGCCACCGGTGGCGACGCCCCCGAGGCAGAAACCTCCGCCCTCCACGGCTACGGCACCGTCTCCGGCGTCTCTGGCGATTGGGACGGCGACGCCCGCGATACCATCGGCGCAAGCACCTTGCTCCCCACCGATCCCAACGCCGCCCCCTACGGCGACAGCGAGGCTTCGCTGAACTTCGAGGAGATCAAAGTCACCTTCGCCGGCACAGAAGACATCGACCTCGATCCCGGCGATGCCGACATCGAGACTCCCGGCTAACCTCCGCCCAACATGGCCCAAACCCCGCCGCTCGACCGCGTCAACAGCGCCACGCTCACAAAGCTGGCCGAAGAACGCG
>CALFYR010000725.1 GCA_937954195.1 uncultured Dehalococcoidia bacterium | reverse complement strand
ACCAGCCACGCCACGTTCTCCGAATAGCCCCGCTGGAAGTACGACATTCCATCGTGCGGCATGAGCATCGAGGGCCGCTGATCCAGGACCCGCTTCACCACGGCCCACTCGTGGTTGATGGGTGCACGGGGTCCGTAGACACCCGGATATCGGACGATCACGGCTTCGAAGTCGCCTCTGCCGTGCTGTTGAAGCAGCTGGTTCTCACCTTCGGCGACCTTCCCTGTGTAATCCGAGGAATCGGACTGGCGGGGCGCCCACTCCGGGACAGGCAGCACGATGCCACCATCGGGCGTCCGGCGAGCCGCGCCGCGATACACCGGCTGTCCCGTAATGCCTACGAGACGGCCGGTCTTCCCGGCAAGCTCATCGGCGAGCATGCGGAGACGGCCATAGGTGCACACCGAAACGTCCCAGTGCCTGCCGGCGATGGCCGTGCGAAAACTCTCATCGCTCCGCGCATCGCCATAGAGCCGTTCAACCGGACCGGCGAACGCAACGCCGCCGTCGTGGCGACCACTGTTGAAAACCGTTACCTCATACCCTGCGCCCAACAGGAAGTCCACGATGTGGACGCCTGAAGGGCCGGTCCCCCCAACCACCAGCGCACGCAAACTCACAACAGATCCTCCAATGACTCCTGTACCTCGCGCACCGCTCCCCGTGCGAACAGCGATTCCACTCGTTCGTCGTCCAGGCCCGCTTCCAGCAGCACGTCGCGGGTGTCCTTCCCCAGCCGTACGGGTGGCCGCGCCTTCAGCGGCGTGCCCCACATCCGAACTGGCGGTGCGACCACGCGGAGCGGGCCCAGCACCTCGTGCTCCACGTCCGCGAGGAATTCGTTTGCCGTCACCTGGGGGTCGAAAAACAGCTCGTCCGAGTGCCGAACGGGGGCGATTGGCAGGCCTCGCCCCTCGAATTCGGCGATCCAGTGGCTGGTCGTCTCTTTGGCCAGCGCCGCTGCCACCTGGGCATACACGTACTCGGCGTGCGCGTGGGCATCCGTTGGAAGCCACCCCGGCTCCGTCGTCCAGCGATCGTCAATCCCCAACAGGTCGATCAGCTTCAACCGTTGGGTGCGGGCGTTGCAGGCGATCCCGACGGTGCCATCTTTGGTAGCCATGAAGCCGTAGTACGCCCGCACCACCCGGTGGGGGAGCAGCGTTTCGCGGTGCGCAATGACATCCGACCACGTTTTGCCTTCGGCGAAGGCCGTCTTCAGGTACTGCACGAAGTCGGCACGCCAGCTATCCAGGAGTTCGACGTGGGTGAGCTGGTTGTTCTCCAGGAACATGGCAGCGTGCATGAGGGCGACGTTGAGCCGTTGCCCCTCGCCCGTGCGCTCGCGGTGGTACAGCGCCGTCGAGACGCCCCAGGCCATGAGCGTCGCTGCCGTGTAATCAATGATGGGGTTAATGAGGGGCTCCGGGCCGTGCTCGGATTGGTGCGCCAGCCCGGTCAGCGCCTGCAGCGCCATGTCCATGCCCGCAAGGTGGGCCATCGGACCATCCAGGCCGTAGGCGGTGTTCTCGCCATAGATAACCCGGGGGTTCGTCGCCCGCACGCTCTCATAGTCCAGGCCGAGGGTTTCAGACATGCCCGGCCGAAAGTTGGCAAGCACGATGTCCGCCTGCGAAGCCAGCCGCTGGATCGCTGGCAGCACATCCGGGTCCGTAAGCTGCACCGAAATGGAGCGCTTCCCGCGGTTCTTGTTGAAGAACTGCCTGCCTTCGAACGGCATGATTGGGCCGTTATGTCGTGTCTGGTCGCCATCCAGGTCTTCGACCTTGATGACGTCCGCCCCGCCCTCCGCGAGCATTTGTCCGCACACCGGCACGGCGATGAATCGCCCGAGCTCCAGCACCTTCAATCCCTCGAACGGTCCGCCCATGTGTCAGCGCCTCCTGCGGTGGGGGTCCATGGCTTCGTTGGTGGCGTCGGCCACCAGGTTCAGGCCGACCAGGAACAACCCGAGCACGGCCCCCGGCAGCGCAAAGTAGTTCCATTTGTCCAGATGCGCCCGGGCGCCGTTGATCAGGTTCCCCAGCGATGGGTGCGGCGGTTCCGTCCCAAGCCCCAAATACCCGAGGCTGGCCTCGATGAGCACCGCGCCCGCCATCGAAAGGGCCGCCTGGACAAGGAGCGGCGGGAGAGCGTTTACCGCGACGTGCCGGAACATGATCCGGATCTCGCCGGCGCCCGTAACCCGCGCCGCCGTCACATAGTCGCGGGCACTCTCCGAGAGCATCTGCGCGCGTCCGATCCGGGCGAACCTCGGGAACGCGCCAATCCCGATCGCCAACGCGACGTTCTGGATGCCCGCGCCCAACGCCGCCAGGATGGCGATCGCCAACAGCAATCCCGGGAAAGCAAGCATGCTATCGACAATGCGCATGAGTAGCGTATCTACCCATCCACGGAAGTACCCGGATACGAACCCGAGGATCGTGCCGAGGGTTCCGAATGCGCCAACCGCGAAGATGCTCACCAGGATGGATGCGCGCAGGCCGTACAGCGTCCGGCTGAAAATATCGCGGCTGAACTCATCGGTACCGAACCAGAAGTCGCTCGAGGGGCCTTCCAGCCGGTGCCCCCGGATCTGTTCGATGGGGTCGTAGGGAGCGATAAGCGGGGCCGCGAAGCCCAGCACCACAAGTGAGACGACGATGACCACTCCGACCGCACCCATCGGGTTCCGCAGCGTTTCTATGACTGTGGTCAGAAAGATCGAGTCTCGAGAGCGGGACCGATGCACGACCTCGAACTCCTGAGGGATCGCTACAGAGGCCATCAGCTGAACCTTATCCGGGGGTCGAGGATGCCGTACATGATGTCGGCCGCCAGGTTGATGACGATGAATCCGAAGACAAGGAACAGGAGTGCGCCCTGCACCACGGGGTAATCCCTCGCCTGAATCGAGCTGACGACCAGCCGTCCAACTCCGGGCCGCGAAAAGACGCTCTCCACTACGACAGATCCGGTGAGCAGCGCCGCGAACTGGAGCGCCATTACCGTCACAACGGGCACCAGACCATTCCGCAACCCATGCCGGAGCACTACCGCTCGCGCCGCAAGCCCTTTCGCTCGAGCCGTGCGGATGTAGTCCTGATTCATCACCTGTGCGATCGAGGTTCTGACGAACCTTGCCAGCACCGCGGCGCCGGTGATGCCCAGAACCAGTGACGGCAATGCCAAATAGCGCAGGCCTTCGATCGGATCCTCGGTGAGCGGTACCCGCCCACCAATCGGTAGCCATTCCAGCTTGAACCCGACCACATACAGCAGCACCAGCCCCAACACGAAGTTCGGGATGGCGATACCGATGATGGTGAACGCCGAGAGTCCCCAGTCCCACGCCGAACGGAGCCGCGTCCCGGCCATGACGCCGAGAATCACCCCGAGGACGAGTTCGATCGTGAACGCGACCAGGGTTAGCTCGAGCGTTGGGGCAAGAGCGTCCGTCAGGAGTTCCGAAACGGGACGGCTGCTCCTGAACGAATCGCCCAGGTCACCGCGCACGGCCGACCCAATCCACGACAGATACTGCTGGGGCAGCGGCTTATCCAGGCCGAGTCGGTCGCGAATGATCTCAACGTCTTCATCCGAGGCGTCGGGCCCGGCGATATTCGTCGCCGGGTCCCCAGGCACCAGCTGGAGGATGCTGAAGACGAAGATGCTCGCGAACAGCACCACCGGTATGCCCTGAATCAGGCGGCGTAACACATGAACGGCCATAGCTGCTCCCGGGTTAGGCGTCGATCCAGAATTCGGAAAGCGGCGGAGCGTCCCGGGCGCCATCCACCGGCGCCACAACCTCCTTGCGCATCGCGAAGAAGGTGTTGTTCGGGGCAAGCGGCGCCATCCACGGATCGTCAATCAGGTAGAGCTTGTTCCATTCGCGCAGGACCTCCTTCCCTTCCGCCGAGTTCGGGTCGATCTCGTCGATTTTCGCAAGGAGCTCCTTGTACGAAGCAGGCTCGTAGTGAGAGGCGTTGGGAATGCGCACAGGCTGAGCGAAATTGAAGAACGTCGCCGGATGCATGTTGTCGGAGAACCCGAAAGGCGAGATGTACATGCCACCATCGACCGTCCGGGTGCGGAAGCGTTCGAGGTAAGCCGAGTACTCGGAGACATTCAGCTGTGCATCGATACCGATGGCCTTCCAGTCATCCTGCACGTACTGGGCGAGGGCCTCGCGGCTTTGGCCGATGTCCATCGGGATGGTCATGCCTTCCGCACCGGCTTGCCGCAGCAATGATTTCGCCTGTTCTGGGTCGTAGGTCAGAAGCGCTTCATCTTCGGGGATATACGCCGGCGACTCCTTCGGCCACGGAAGCACTTGTGGCTGGATCACCCCTTCACCCCACTCATCCGCGATGCGCTGCCGATCGATGGCAAGGGTGAGCGCCTGGCGGACGCGCGTGTCTTCCATTCCCGGGAAATCCACGAGCAGGCCCGCGTACCAGGACCCACCAACCCCACCGTCCATGATGACCACATCGTCACTCCCCTGGAGCGACTTCACCATGGATGGGGTGATCTGGCTGGCATGCATCAGCTCACCGGTTTGCAGCGCCAGGACGCGGGCCTGCGCATCGGAGTAGATACGGCCTTCGATCCGGTCCAGGTACGGCTTGCCGGCATCCCAGTAGGTTGGGTTGCGTTCGAGGACGTAGCCCTGGTTCGGCGTGTAGGAGACAAACTTGAAGGGCCCTGCGCCGTTCAACACCTTCATCTCGGGTGCTTGATCGACGGTCTGCTCA
>CALFYR010000724.1 GCA_937954195.1 uncultured Dehalococcoidia bacterium | reverse complement strand
GCTGATTTCGAACGTATCGAGGGCAAGCCGGGAGTTCCTGAAGGACTTCTGGAGATGATCTGCAGCCTCCGCCCGGTGTGTGACCTGCCTCTCGCAGCCATGGTCCGGGCACCGTCTCCGCCCCGGCCCGAAGGACGGATCCGGGGTGCGTCGGCAACGGCCCGTCATCTCTGCCAGGCTTGCCCAGTAGACTCGTCGCGGCGCTGGGGCAGCGTCCGTTCGTGACCTGCCGCACACACGGGGCGCACTCTCCAGAACTCCTTGAGGACTCCTTCAAGTCTTGGCCACCGACTCCTCGATACGTTGGTTGCAGAGCGAGGGCACCCATGCTCCGCCGGGCGACCGGTCCCGGTGTCCTCGCTCCACCAACAAGGAGAACCTCGAATGATTTGCCCACGCTGCCAGTCGCCCATCGTTGATGGGCCTATACAAATCCTCGGCCGTGGTGGCCGCCGCAGGTCGAATGTCCTCGCCTGCGGACGCTGCCGCTCGGCCTTCAACGCACACCAGGCCGCGAGCAGCCACCGTGACCGGATCATCGCCGAGCACGGTGCCTGGTTCCGCGTCGCCTGATTCGACCACCGCGGGTGAGGAACATCCCTCACCCGCGGGCCACCCCCTGGGAGAGAGAACCGTGAACAACGAAATCCAGCCGATCACCGAAGCAGGCGCCCGCATGGTCGCCGTGGCCGAAACGTTCGCCGGGAAGTTCGCCCCGGCCGCTGCTGAAAACGACCGTACCGCAACCTACCCGCTCGACCACCTGGAACAACTGAAGGCCGCGGGCTACCTCTACGCTCCGCTACCGGAAGATGCGGGCGGCATGGGCGTGGAATCCGTCCACGACATCCTGCTTGCCTCAAGCCGCCTGGCGCGCGGCGATGCCGGGCTCACGCTCGGCGTAAACATGCACCAGATCATCATGATGACCTACGCGCGGAACTACCGGATGGCCGTCGCCTCCGGAAACGAAGCGAAGGCCGCCGGCATCCACCGCGCCATGACCCGAGCCAGCGAGACTGGCATGCTCATCGGCGCCGCCGTCAGTGAACCCGACCAGGACCTCCTGAGGCCAACCACAACCGCCCACTTCGATGGCGGCAACTGGATCATCTCCGGCAAGAAGATCTTTTCGAGTGGCGCCCCCGGCATGACGCACTACTCCGTCTCCGTCGCTCACGTCGACAAAGATGGCAACGAGGTGATGGCCTACGTCATCATCCCCCGCACTGCTCCCGGCGTAACCGTGAACGACGACTGGGACGCCATGGGCATGCGAGATTCTGGCAGCTGCTCGCTCGTCTTCGACAACGTCGCGGTCCCGCGTGAGCCGGCGAACGGCTCGCTCGCGGGCATCATCACCTCGGAATACCTCGAGCAGTACTTCACCTCCGGCGCGAGCCATGCGGCCGCCGCGACGGGTATCGCCGAATCGGCCCACCAGCTCGCGGTCACGGCGTTCGCATCGAAGATGCAGCGCACCGGCGAGCGAGCCTACCGGCCGACCCTCCAGCACCTGGCTGCCGAGAACGTCATCGACCTGGTCGCGCTCCGTGGTTCGCTCCATCGCTCGCTGACGATGCTCGATGACTACTACCACCGGCACCCCGCCAGCATCGGACCGGAGGTGGAGGCGAACGCTGTCTTCGCCGAGATCCAGGGGGCCAAGGCCTTCATAAACCAGGCGACCCAGCGCATCGTCGACCGTTCCATGACCATTGCCGGCGGTGGCGCATTCATGAGCGCGCACCCGCTCTCGCGACACTACCGCGACGCCCGCGCGACGGCGTTCATGCATCCGCTCGCCGCAAACCTTTCGTACGAGTACCTCGGCACGTGGGGCCTGGGCCTCACCCCGAAGCGGCTCTGACCTCAGTCGCGGAGGCGGGGATGGCTCTCTTCTCCCCGCTTCCGCATTGGCGCCGGCGAACCTCTCCCCGCCGGGCCACCTCTCCCGGACCCGCCCGCGTACATGTCTCTCCTCGTGCGCGGGCGGGTTCGCGCTATAGTTCGCGGGTCATGAACATCTCGGGAACCGTCCACCCCGGCTTCGAAGCCGTCAGGTCCGCCTTCCAACGGAATTTCGCCGACCACAACGAAGTCGGCGCCGGCGTCACCGTTTACCTCCGGGGCCAACCCGTCGTCGACCTCTGGGGTGGATACCGCGATGCCGCGCGGACGAAACCCTGGCTCGAAGACACCATCGTGAACGTCTGGTCCATTGGCAAAGCAGTCAGCGCCGTGTGCCTGCTTCGGCTCGTCGAACGCGGCAGCGTCGGTCTCGACTCCCCGGTTGCGGCTTATTGGCCCGAATTCGCCCAGGGCGGGAAAGCGAACATCACCGTGCGGACGCTGATGAGCCACCAGGCCGGATTGCCCGCCGTCGGCAAGCCACTTCCGCCGGGCTACAACCTCACGAATTGGGATGGCATGTGCACCGCGCTCGCCGAGCAGGAGCCATGGTGGGAGCCCGGCACCCGCTTCGGCTACCACACGAACACCTACGGCTTTCTCATCGGCGAAATCGTCCGCCGCGTCGATGGCCGACCGATCGATGCCTTCCTACAAGAGGAGCTGGCAGGTCCCCTTGGCATCGACTTCTTCTTTGGCTTCGGCCCCGAGCATGATGGGAAGGTCGCGGAATGGCTGCCCTACGAACGCTCGCCGGACGAGGCCACCGAGCGCCCATGGCTCGAAAAGGACCCGGCCACGCTCTCCGGGGTCGAACTCGCCCGCGTCCTCGCCTACCGCAATCCACCGGGCGGCATGGGCGTGAACACCCGCGAATGGCGGGCATCGGTCTACCCGTCGACAAGTGGCCACGCGAATGCGCGGGCGGTGGCCCGCATCTTTGGTGCGCTGGCAAATGGGGGAGACATCGACAGGTATCACGTGCTCGGTCAGCCGCTCATCGACCAGGCGCTCACCATCCACGCGGATGGGGAGGACGCAATCCTTGGCAGGCCAAACCGTTTCGGCCTCGGGTTTCAACTGACGATTCCGGGGGTCCGTCCACTCGGACCGGGACCCCGTTCGTTTGGACACTATGGCAACGGAGGAGTGCTGGGTTTCGCCGATCCCGATTCGGGCATCGGGTTCGGCTATGTGTGTAACCGGTCGGGGAGGTCGTGGCGCGACCCGCGCAATATTGCGCTGATCGATGCCGTGTACGAGTCCCTCGCGAAAAGTTAGGCGGCGTGCGGACGCTGCGCGTCGAGCGCGGCGATCTGCTCGCGGAGCCGCTGGATACGGCGCAGCCGGTAGGTGTTCATCACCGGACTCGCGTCATCCAGGAACACCGGGCCGGTGCAGCGAGTGCAGCGGACCAGCGCGTTCGCATCAAAGTCACCTTCGAGCTTCGGGCGGAGACCGCCGAGAGTGGGTGCGGTGCCCTTCGGGCCAACCCAGCGCCCGTTATCGAACCCGCAGTGCAGACACTTCAAATCACCGATGACCAGCATTTCCGTTACCTCCAGTTGCAGGAGGGAGTATGTCTTTGGCCTCTGTCAGTCGCATCGGGGAAATCCCGTGTGCGCCTGTGTGCTTCCCCGCGATCCCTTAGGTGGCGATCCCGGCAAATCCAAACTGCCTCCACCGCAAGAATCGACCACGCGCGAGCCTCACTACAGGACGAACATCACACAACGCTCGTCAGCCAATCACAGGTCGGATGCGCCCTCCGCCATTCGGCCGAGACTGCATCGTGCGGGGGACTCAGGCACATGGCAGGGACAACGAAAACGCCGGCCATCAGGCCGGCGAATTAAGAGTGCTCGGGTCGGGGACCCTAGCTTATGGCGTCGATCCGGTAGCGCATCACTCCCTGGGGTGCTGCCACTTCCACTTCCTGGCCTACCCGGCATCCCAGCAGAACCCGGCCAACGGGCGAATCAACGCTGATGCGCTTCTCGGCCGCATTGGCTTCGCGAGGGCCCACCAGCTGGTACGTCACCTGGAAATTCTTGTCGAGGAGCGTAACCGCCACGGTCGAACCAACAGCTGCAAGGTCCTGGTCCTTCGTGGAACGATCGACAACAACCGCCCGCTTGAGCGCTTCCTCTATCTGCTTCCGGCGATTGTCCGCGAAGGCGAGAGCTTCTCGCGCGGCATGGTACGGGGCGTTCTCCCGAAGGTCGCCGTCGGACCGGGCGACTTCCACATTCTTGATGAGGTCAGGAATCTTCGATTCGATGTCCTCAAACTCGCGCTTCATGTCCTCGATGCCCTCAGCGGTCATCTCGATGGGTGGCGCCTGCAATCGAACCTGCGTGGCGCCCGGTACGCGCGAGTTTGCCGGCTTTCGGAGGCGGATGTGGATCCCGTAATTCGCGTTCGCGTAATTCTTCTTCTTCAAGAACTGGAACCACGACTTCAGCGCTGCGACGCGCTGGCCCGCGTTCGGGTCCGTGTGCTTGATGCTGAACTCTGCATAACTCTCGACGCGGCTTCCCGTCAGGTCCGCGACGGCGGTCTCAGGACCGGCATGTTCGACGTACTTTCGTACGAACATTTCGTGCTGGTGGAGGACATCGGGCTTCAGGGACTGGAGGTATTCGCTTAGCGCGTCTCCGAGGGTTACTTGCGCGGTTGGGGCCGCACCCTTGGATTCGTTGGTCATGCTCTCAACTGTATCATCATGAGCGTGATCGCGCTGCGGGGTGTTCCCTGAATCTCGCCTGGCTTGACCTTCCGAACCTCTTCCCATCGTTCGACGACCCTGGACGCTGGCTGCCGCTTCTTCAGCGCCATGCCGAACTGATCGACTCGGCATCCAGCCACACCCGCGTGACCGCGGTTGAACCCGGTGAGGCCGTCCAGCGCCATTACGCCGAATCGCTCGAACTGTTGCGCCTGGCGGAAACACGAGTGCCACCGGCGAAAACCATCGTCGATGTTGGGAGCGGCGGAGGCTACCCCGGCCTCGTGCTCGCGATCCTTCGGCCCGAATCCGCCGTTCACCTGGTGGAGCCGCTCCAAAAGCGCGCCCGCCTCCTGCAATCGATTAGTGCCGACTTGGGCCTCGCGAATGTCACGGTCCACGCCGTGCGCGGCGAAGAGGCGGGCCGGGGCGATCTGCGCGGCGCGGCGGACCTGGTGACCGCGCGCGCCGTCGCCGCCCTTCCGGAGCTCCTCGAGTACACGGCGCCTCTCGCGCGGCGCGGCGGCTGGCTCGCCTTCCCAAAAGGCAGCGGCCACCCCGAAGAACTCGCCGTCGCTTCGAACGCACTCCGCGAGCTCGGCTGTGAACATCGCGCCACGCTGTCCATGCGGCCGGAGGTCAGCTCATCGCTGGCGGTCCTGCTTATCGAGAAGACGGCAGACACGCCTGATCGGTATCCTCGCCGTCCGGGCATGCCGGCGAAGCGGCCGCTCTGAAGCCACCCCTCGTGCGAGTTAGCCGGTATAGTCCCGCGCCAGACAAAGTTCGTTGAGGTTGCGGAGGTTCGCATGGATCCACAGGTTGAAGCCCTTCTCCAGATGATGGCCGCCCAGGCCCAGGCCACAAAGGCGCCGCAAATGTGGGAACTCCCCGCGGCCGAGGCACGCGCAAACGCAGACGCCGGCTTCGCGCTCTTCAACCAGCCCATGCCCGGCTCCGTCGCGGTCGCCGACCGAGTGATCCCCGGCCCCGCCGGCGAGATACCGGTCAAGGTGTTCACCCCTGCCGGGGATGGCCCGTTCCCATTGCTCGTCTTCCTGCACGGCGGTGGGTGGGTTATCGGCTCGCCGGAGACCCACGCGAAGCTTTGCGCCGAACTCGCGGAAGGCGCCGGCGTGGTCGTCGTGAGCGTCCACTACCGGCTTGCGCCAGAACATGTCCCGCCCGCTTCCCTCGATGACTGCGTGGCCGCCATTCGCTGGTCGGTTGCAAACGCCGCCGAATTGAACGCCGATGGCTCGCGCTTCGCCGTCGGCGGGGATAGCGCCGGTGGAAACCTCACCGCCGCCTCCGTGCTGCGTATGCGTGACGAGGGTGGCCCGCAGGCAAAGCTGCAACTGCTCTTCTACGGCGCCTTCACCGGCGACA
>CALFYR010000723.1 GCA_937954195.1 uncultured Dehalococcoidia bacterium | reverse complement strand
GGTCTTCAGCAGTTTGCGTGCCTGGGCGTTCGCTTTGCCTGCCCAGCTGGTACCTGACATCAACGGCCGCGGCGGCTTATCGAGCCCCGTGCTCACGACCGTTTCCAGGCTGAGGCCATCCTCGTAGTCCGGCTGGCCGCTCATCGCCGGCAGCAGGGCCCGCTGGATCGCGGTCGAAACCTCACGCTGGATGCTCCCCACCATGCGAGACGCGGCCCGGTTTCCAGCCCGCCGCTGGATAGAGCCCACGTGCCTGCGCAGCACCATCGGGTCCGGCGGCGACGGTCGATCGCCGCCCGCGAGCATGCGCGTCTCGACCGCCCGGAGCACCTGTTCGTCGAGCACCTCGGCGGAGTCGGGCTCCGGGTGCCGGGAGTGCTCCGCCGCCTGGCTCTGGGATGCATGGGCTCGCTGTGAATCCACCGGGTCAACCACCACCGCAAGGTGCGTCGCACAGTACGAAACTGGGGGCTGTCGGGTCAATGACCAGCTACGTGAACGCCCACACGACCATCCGCCCCATCGCTGGTACTCTAGGCGCCATCCCCACCTGTGCCTGCGAGGGTAGTGATGTCGGCGCTTTCCCGTGTAGACCCGGCCGTGGCAGCCATCATCGAAGATGAGCGCAAGCGGCAAATCGAAACGCTCGAAATGATCGCGAGCGAGAACTATGCCTCCGCGGCAGTCCTCGAAGCGACGGGCTCCGTCTTCACGAACAAGTACGCCGAGGGTTACCCCGGTAAGCGCTACTACGCCGGCAACGTCCACAGCGACAAACTCGAACAGCTCGCCATCGACCGCGCGAAGGAACTCTTCGGCGCCGAACACGCCAACGTGCAGCCCACCAGCGGCGCCGAAGCGAACATGGCCGCCTACCTCGCCTTCGTGAATCCCGGCGACACGATCATGGGGATGGAACTCAGCCAGGGCGGCCACCTCACGCATGGTTCACCGGTGAACTTCAGCGGACGCCTCTACAACTTCGTGCCCTACACGGTCGATCGCGAATCCGAAATCATCGACATGGACCAGGTCCGCAAGCTCGCGCTCGCGGAAAAGCCGAAGATCATCGTCGCCGGGGCCACGGCCTATCCCAGGCATATTGATTTCGCTGCCTTTGGCGAAGTGGCGAAGGAGTCCGGCGCGATTCTGATGGTCGACATGTCGCACATCGCGGGCCTCGTCGCCGGTGGCGCCCATCCTTCACCCGTCCCCCACGCCGACCTCGTGACCACCACGACCCACAAGACCCTCCGCGGTCCTCGCGGCGCGCTCGCCCTTTCCAAAGTCGAACATGCTGATGCGATCGACCGTGCCGTTTTCCCAGGCACCCAGGGCGGCCCCCACCTCCACAGCATTGCCGCCAAAGCTGTTGCCTTTGGCGAAGCGCTCAAGCCAGAGTTCAAGGTGTACGCGAAGAAGATTGTCGCCAACGCCGTCGTCCTGGCCGAGGCTCTCATCAGCGGCGGCCTTCGCGTCGTATCC
>CALFYR010000722.1 GCA_937954195.1 uncultured Dehalococcoidia bacterium | reverse complement strand
GGCTGGTTCACGGCAATGAACCGCGCGAGTTGCCAGCGCCGCTCCGGCGCCAGTGCTTCAGCCCGGGTCAGCAAGCCGCAAAAAACCCGGGCTGCGGTTCGCGCGTCACTCAAGGCGCGGTGTTGGATCGCGGGTTCGATGCCCAGGTCTGCCGAGACTTCGGCTAGCGAATGCGAACGCAGGGTGGGCAGCAAGTACCGGGCAAGCTCCGCCGTATCGACGGCCGACGCCCCAAGCGAGAGACCTTCGCGACCAAGATAGTGCAGGTCGAAGCCGATGTTATGTCCAACGACCCTGGCGCTCCCAACGAATTCGCGGAGCGTCGGCTCAAGGTCGGCCAGGGTCGGTGCATCGCGGACCATGTCGTTGGTAACGCCGGTGAATCGCTCGATGAACGGCGGTATCTCGCGGCCGGGATTCACGACCTGTTCCAACACGGCCAATTCGTTTCCTGCGTCGTCAAAGCGGACCGCACCTACCTCGATGATGCGGTCCGATTCCGGATCCAATCCGGTCGTTTCGAGGTCAATAGCAACGTAGATCTGACTCACGAGGCGAACATCCGTGCGGGCACGCCCCGAGTCTAAGTCCAGCCCTGTCCCTGTGCGAGCAGTCTTAGCCCGGATCGCCCAAACCCGTCAGCAGCTGTCGCCCGGTAGCCGCCATTGAGACGCCTCATCGAATCTGCGTAGAATCGGCGAGCTACGGGTAGCGTCTATACGTGTGGAGGGATTGGTCTATGAAGGTGTACGCCACCGAAGACATCCGTAATGTGGTCCTGGTTGGCCACGGCAGCGTCGGGAAGACGATGTTCGCGGAATCGGCGCTCTACGAGAGTGGCGCGATCACCCGCCTCGGAACCATCCAGGACCAGAACACAGTCAGCGATTACGACGAGGACGAACACAAACGGAAGTTCAGCCTCAACACGTCCATCGTCCCGGTCGAATGGGAAGGGCGAAAAATCAACCTGATAGATACGCCCGGATACGCAGACTTCATCGCGGAAGTCATCTGCGGCGCGCACGCCGCCGACATGGCCCTCGTGCTCGTGGACGCGGTATCCGGGCCGGAAGTAGGGACCGACCGTGCCTGGAACCTCGCCGAGAAGCTTGGCCTGCCTCGGATGATCGTGGTCAACCGGATGGATCGCGAAAACGCCAACTTCGAACAAGTGCTCGAATGGCTGCGGGCACGCTACGGCAGCAGGGTCATGCCCCTGCAGGTGCCGATCGGCGCGCACGAATCGTTCGAAGGCGTTGTCGACCTGCTCCACATGCGCGCCTACGTCGGCGAGACCGCCGAGGAAGTCGCAATCCCGGCACATCTCCAGGAAGAGGCCGAGACGCTCCGGGCGCAGCTCATCGAGGGCATCGTTGAAACGGACGAGGACCTGATGAACAAGTACTTCGCTGATGAAGTACTGACCGAAGACGAACTCCGTAAAGTGCTCCACGGTGGACTCGACCACAACCTCATCTTCCCGGTCGTGTGCGCATCGGCGACCAAACTCATCGGCGTGCGGCAGGCGCTCCACAACATCGCCTTCAGCGGGCCATCCCCCAAAGACCGCGACCCCATCGAGACCGATGGTCCTGCCCTCACCGCTGATGAATCGGCGCCACCCGTGGCGCTCGTCTTCAAGTCGGCGGCCGACCCGTTCGTTGGCCGCCTGACCTACCTCCGCGTCATCGATGGAGTTGTGACCTCCGACAGCCACCTCTGGAACGCGAACCAGGAAGCCGATGAGCGGCTGGGGACGCTCTACGTCCAACGCGGGAAGGAGCAGATCCAGGTCCCGGAGTTGCGCGCTGGTGATATCGGCGTGGTGGCGAAACTGAACCACACATCAACCGGCGACACGCTTGGCTCACGAGAGCGGCCTGTAAAACTCCACCCGATGCAGTTCCCCAGCCCGGTGTTTAGCATGGCCGTCCATCCCATCTCGAAGGCCGCGGTTGACAAACTTGGGCCGAGCCTTCAGCGCATGGCGGAAGAAGACCCCGGCCTCACGCTCACCAGGGATGCGGCCTCGGGTGAGCTCATCCTTGCCGGCCTCGGCGATGCACACCTGGACGTGACCATCGAACGCCTGAAACGGAAGTTCAACGTCGAGGTCGAACTGACGCTTCCACGCGTTCCCTACCGCGAGACGGTGGCGAAAAAGGCGGTCGCGGAGTACACCCACAAGAAACAGACCGGTGGTCACGGCCAGTATGCGCGTGTGGTCATCGAAGTGGAGCCGCTTCCACGCGGTACCGGCCTGCAGTTTGGAGACCGCGTCGTTGGCGGCGCCGTGCCGAAAGAGTTCATCCCCGCGGTAGAAAAAGGCATCGTCGAAACCGCATCCTCGGGTGTCTTCGCGGGATACGAGCTGACTGATTGCCAGGTGACCCTCACCGATGGCAAGCACCACCCGGTCGATTCGAACGAAATGTCGTTCAAGCTCGCCGCCTCACAGGCCCTGAAGGAAGCCATCCAGGGAACAGGGGGCACGCTCCTCGAACCGATCATGAACATCAAGGTCTACGCGCCGGAGGATCATGCAGGCGATGTCGTCGGCGACCTGAATACGAAACGGGCCAAGATCCATGGCATCAACCCTGACGGGGGCATGAGCGTCATCGAGGCCGAGGTGCCGCTCGCCGAAGTGCAACGGTACGCGTCGGACCTTCGCTCAATCACGCAGGGGCGCGGCGCGTTCGAACTCTCCTTCGACCACTATGGAGAGGTGCCCAACCAGATCGCGACCAAGATAGCCGCCGATCACAAGGCCGAGGTGCAGACACACTGACGCCTCAGTGGAGCCCTTCGGCGACCAGACCTGGCAGCACCGACTTGTAGGTCGGTGCTGTCGGCGTTCCGCCGCAACCTGTTCCAGTCGATCACGGTGATGCTCGATTCGCCCGAAGCCTTCGATGCGTTCAAGGACAAGCTCACCACCGATCCGACGCTCAGCGTCAGCGTCAAGCGCGAACCCGAGTACTACGCGGAGCAGTCCAAGGACCTCAGCAAGCTGCTCGATTTCATCGCCCTCTGGGTCGGCGGCATCATGGCGCTCGGGGCGGTCTTCGGCACGCTCAACACCATGTACACCGCGGTTTCCGCACGCCAGGTCGAGATCGCGACCTTGCGCGCGATCGGCTCCGCGCGCGGCTACGTCTATGCGGTGATCGTGTGTC
>CALFYR010000721.1 GCA_937954195.1 uncultured Dehalococcoidia bacterium | reverse complement strand
ACCCGCTGGCTGCAGAGTGGGATCGAACAGCTCGCGGCCGGTGCGGCCTTCATTCACATGCCGGGGCACACACCGGGGAACGGGGTGGTCTGGGTCGAGGACGAGGGGTGGCTGTTCTCGGGCGACCAGTTGCTCCCGGAAATCACACCAACCCCGGCGATCCAGGCCGCGCACGGCGAATCAGCGGATTGGCGGTTTCGATCGCTCCCGGAGTTCTTGCGCTCGCTGGAACAGGTGAGGCGGCTTGGGCCGCATGTCCGCTGCTTTCCCGGGCATGGCGAGCCGTTCGACAACGTGCTGGAGGTGGTCGAAGCCAACCTGGCGCAGGCTGAGCAACGGACGAACCGACTCCGCGACATCCTGGTCGAGAACCCGGGTCAAACGCTCTACCGCCTGGCCGAACTGGTCTATCCGCGTGCCCTCCGCCGCCGCTTCTGGCAGATAACCGCGACCGTTCAGGGGCACCTTGATGTGCTGGAAGAGGCAGGGGCCGCGACGACCGACGACGGCCGTTGGTTCGCCCACTGAACTACGCGGCTATGGCGACCGCCTGAATGCCCCGCGGCACGACGCGCTCATGGTCGATCCACAGCACCAACCGTTCATCCCGCCGAATCACGCCATTCAGGTAGCCCAGCGCATCCCGGCTACCCGGCGCATCAACCTGCTGATAGGCGTCCGGCGAAACCGTCAGGACCTCCTCCACGGCGTCCACCAGGAGCGCGACGCTGCCCTCAGAGGTCTCCACGAGGATGAGTCGGCTGTCGCTCGTGTTCTGGACGCCAACCACACCGAACCGCCAGTGCAGGTCGAATACCGGTACCACCTGCTTTCGGACATCGGCGAGGCCGAGCACGCCGCCAGGCGCCCCCGGGAGGGGAGTAATCGGCAGCACGGGCAGAATCTCATCAACCGCCTCAATGTCCACCGCGTAGTCGGTTTCGCCGACCCGGAACAGCACGAGCTGCCGGGGCGCGTCCTGGATTCGCACAGCCATCGTCATCACCACCGCAAACTAGGTAACCTGATCATCGGATCGGGGGAAGCCTTTCTGGAGCCGGGCGGGGCGGCTTTGCTAGGATGAACCTGTGAGCTTCACCCAATCCGCCACGGAACGCCTCGAAACGATCGGATTCCGTTCGACCGCACCTCGCCGGGCTGTGCTCGAGGCGATCCAGGACCGCCGCGGCGCATTCACCATCGAAGACCTGCTGGGCGAACTCCCAGCTGTTGGCCGGGCCACCGTGTTTCGGACCATCAAGCTGCTCCAGGAACTGGACCTCGTATGCCGCGTCCCCCTGGAAGATGGCTCAATCCGATACCAGCTTTCCGAGGGTGGGCACCACCATCACCTGGTGTGCCGCCAGTGCGGCAAGTTCACCGAGTTCAGCGACCTGGAACTCGACACCCGCATCCAGGAACAGGCGAACCTGCATTCATTCTCCTTACAGGGCCACTCCGTTGAGCTGTACGGCCTGTGCGCTGATTGCGCCGCACAGCCGTAGCTCGCCCACGCCCGCAGCACGTAGCACACTTTGCGTGCGCCGGGGTGGCGGAATGGCAGACGCAGCCGGCTTAAACCCGGCGGCCGCAAGGCATGTGGGTTCGAATCCCGCCCCCGGCACCAGCCCCAATTAGTGTCCCGTTCGCACTCGGCCCGGGTCTCCTCCGCGAGCCCTGGTCCAGGTACGCCTCAACCCATCACGGGGGATTTGCCACAGGCTATCGAGGCCCCACATCGCACGAAGATAGACCGGGAACAGGCGGAACCGGTCGAGTGGGCCACGACCTGACGTCATGCGGAGGTAGCGGCTTACGTAGCGAACGACCTGCTCACGGGGGGAAGGCCCGCCCTGTTCGAATGCGAAATCAAACCGCTCCAGACGGGATGCAGGAAGCGCACCAAGACTGGTCAGGACAACCTCCGGCACCGGCCCGGCGAATTCGTCGACGAGGTATGCGAGCGCTTCGCGCGTTGCCAGCACCACACCCCGCCGAGATGCCTCAGCCACGAGCAGGTCCCAATCGATTGACTGCGTACGCATCAACAGGATCGCATCCGGTATCCACCGGATGGGTGGGATTGGATCCCAGCGCATCCCGTGAACGATGACGTGAAGCAGATGGTCCGCCGGGTCCATCGTCCGCACGGTCCGGCCCGAAAGCTCGACATCGCGACTACGTTCCCACACTTCCACGTCGGCCCGTGGCCAGTTCGATTCCTCAAGGATGTGGCGATGGACGTCCAGCTCGCCGCCACGCGGGTGCCGGACTGAGACCGCATGAAACAACCGGGCGAACGTCAACTCCTCGCCCGGCCGTGCCTGCGCGAGAGTCCATCCGTTGCTCTGCAGCAGGTCCAGCGCGCGCCGCATGTCGCGGCCGTGGACGAGAAGGTCGACATCGTTCATCGGCCGGAGCCCGGATTCGCCGTACGCGAGCCCGATGAGCGCCATGCCCTTCAACGCGAGCACGTCAATCCCTTCGGCGGTCAGGATGTCGAGCGCCTCGAAGAAGCGCGCCTCCGCGAGCCGGTTGCGGTACCACGTCTGCCGGTAGATGCCCTGGAGCCGGCCCAGATCGGCGGAATCGGCAAACCCGTGCGATCTCAGGTTGCGGTACACCAGCGGGAGGAGCCGGAACTCCCCGTAGTCGATTCCATCATCCAGGGAGCCTGCCTGCGCGAACCATTCCTTCCATGACCGAATGGCTGTTGGGCCGTCATCCAGCGCGGCGTGCAGCAACAGGACGTTCCCCGGAGAAAGCGAGCGCACCCGGAGCGGTCTAGCCATCGGACTGAGCCTGCCGGCGCCGCTGCAGCGCCGCGCGTAAGACGCGCACATAGTCGGGCCTGGCGTCGCGCTGAAGCCGGCCGGTATTCGTCTCGTGCAGCCGTCGCCGAAGAACCACCGCGCCTATCTGCGCGAATCGCAGACCCCGTTCGTCGGCCCGCGCATACCAGTCGATGAACTCGCCGACCCGAATGTCTTCCCGGAAGGGGCCCACTCTCTCGAAGCTGGCCCGGCGGATCAGCATCGAAGATGCGAGCGGCGCTGGCACGGCTGGCTTGTCCTCGATCCCCTCGCCGAACTCGACAACGGCGCCGAACACACCGTCGAGCGAGCCGTCCGATTCGAGCCGTTCAACGAGGAGTCCCGTCCTGTCGATCGGCCAAACATCATCCGCATCGAGGAAGGCAAGCAGGTCCCCAGTGACCTCGGAAAGGGCGGAGTTGCGGGCCGCCCCGATCCCTCCGTTCGGACGTGTCATCACCCTCACCGGCGGACCGAAGGACCGCGCAATGTCACCGGTGGCGTCGGTCGAACCGTCGTCGACCACGATTACCTCGCCGGGCGGCACTGCCTGGTTCAGCACACTGTCGACCGCTTCGGCAAGGTAACGTTCGGCGTTGTAGGCGGGAACGACGACGGAGATGGACGATATACCGCTCACAGCCGCGCCTTCTTTCTTTCGAGGGAGAGCCGAAGCGCGCGAAGCACTCCATCCGTGACCGCCGGGGCATTCGCACTCGCGTTCCGACTGTGGATCCGGTGCACGACAAGCGGTTCGTCCACCAACGTCCATTGAATTCCCGCGTCCAGCGCCCGCGACCACCAGTCAGTGTCCTCGCTGTGCGTCAGGTCCGTTCGGAACGGCCCGACCCCCTCCCAAACTTCGCGGCGAAGGAGCCAGTTGCTCGGCTGCGTGCCTATCTCGGACCCGCCATCGATTGGACCTCGAAACCACGGTGGCGGTGGGACATCGAACCGATACGCCTGTCGAGCGACGACGATTCCGATGCCGGGCTGCTCCTGCAAGATCATCGACTGCTTCCGGAGCTTCGACGCGTGCCAGTAATCGTCGGCGTCCAGGAATGCGATGGAATCCCCAGTCGTAGCGCCGACTCCG
>CALFYR010000720.1 GCA_937954195.1 uncultured Dehalococcoidia bacterium | reverse complement strand
GAGCGCATCCCGGCAAAGCAGCTCGCCGAGCTCGATGAAGTCGGAGACGCGACCGGCCTGCTCGAGTGACTGGTTGAGCGTGTCGGCGGAACCGGGGACCTTGACGGTGGCGTTGAACTCTTCCTTCAAGGCGGGAATCTTCTGGAGCGCGGCCTCGAGTCCGGCCTTGTTGCGCGCCATGCCGCAGTGTTCCCACATGATCTTGCCGAGTCGCTTGTGGAAATGGCTGACCGGCTGGCTGCCCTTGTTGGCGAGCAGCCGGTTGTTCATGCCCGTGACGGCCTCTTCCGCCTGCTTGAACTCGGGCCGGTCCGTGGCCGGGCGCGAGCCAGGCTTCTGTTCGGCGAGGTAGTTGCCGATGGTGTACGGGATGACGAAGTAGCCGTCGGCCAACCCCTGCATGAGGGCGGAGGCGCCGAGGCGGTTGGCGCCGTGATCGGAGAAGTTGGCCTCGCCGAGCACGAACAGCCCGGGGATGTTGGACATCAGGTTGTAGTCCACCCACAGGCCGCCCATTGTGTAGTGGACCGCCGGGAAGATCCGCATCGGCGTCTGGTAGGCGTTCTCCGCCGTGATCTCGTGGTAGATATCGAAGAGGTTGCCGTAGCGCTCGCGCACGGCCGGCTCGCCGAGGCGTTTGATCGCATCGGCGAAGTCCAGGTAGACGCCGAGGCCGGTCTCGCCCACACCGCGGCCCTCGTCGCACATGCGCATGGCGGCGCGGGAGGAAACGTCGCGCGGGGCCAGATTGCCGAAGCTCGGGTAGATGCGCTCCAGGTAATAATCGCGGTCGGCCTCGGGAATGTCGGCGGGGTTCTTCTTGGCATCCTCCTTCCGCTTGGGCACCCAGATGCGGCCGTCGTTGCGGAGGGACTCCGACATGAGCGTGAGCTTCGACTGGTAATCGCCGCTCACCGGGATGCAGGTCGGGTGGATCTGCGTGTAGCAGGGGTTCGCCAGGCAGGCGCCGCGCTTGTAGGCGCGCCAGATGGCGGTGGCATTGGAGCCGCGCGCGTAGGTCGAGAGATTGAAGACGTTGCCGTAGCCGCCGGTGGCGAGCACGACGGCGTCGGCGCTGTGGCGGGTAATGGCGCCCGTGATGAGGTCGCGGACGATGATGCCCTTGGCATGGCCGTCGACGACGACGAGGTCGAGCATCTCGGAGTTGGTGTGCAGCTGGATGCTGCCGTCCCCGACCTTGCGCGACAGCGCGCTGTAGGCGCCGAGGAGGAGCTGCTGGCCCGTCTGGCCGCGGGCGTAGAACGTGCGGGACACCTGGGCGCCGCCGAAGGAGCGGTTGGCCAGCAGGCCGCCGTATTCGCGGGCAAAGGGCACGCCCTGCGCGGCGCACTGGTCGATGATATTGACCGAGACCTCGGCGAGACGGTGGACGTTGGCTTCACGGGCGCGATAGTCGCCGCCCTTCAGCGTGTCGTAGAAGAGCCGGTGGACCGAGTCGCCGTCGTTCTGGTAGTTCTTGGCGGCGTTGATGCCGCCCTGGGCGGCAATGGAGTGGGCACGGCGCGGGCTGTCGTGGAAGACGAAGCTCTTCACCTTGTAGCCGAGCTCGGCGAGCGTGGCGGCGCTGGAGGAGCCGGCGAGGCCGGCGCCGACCACGATGACCTCGTATTTCCGCTTGTTGGCCGGGTTGACGAGCTTGATCTCCGTCTTGTGCTTGCGCCACTTGTCGGCGAGCGGGCCGGAGGGTACCTTGGATTCGAGTTTGGCCATGGCGGAAAGGTCAGGCGGCGGGCTTCACGAAACCGCCGAGCACGGCGAGCGGGATGGCCGCGTTGAGGAGGAAGTAGATCCAGCAGTAGGCGACGGCGAAGCGCTCGAGGCCGCGCGTCCATTTCTCGTTCTTGAGGCCAAGGCTCTGGCACAGGCTCACCACCCCGTGCGCGAGGTGGTAGCTGAGGATGCCGACCGCGAGGATGTAGAAGACCGAGACGAGCCCGTTGCTGAAGCCCTGCACCACCATCGTGTGAACGTCGCGCACCTTGGTCACGCCGTCGGCGAGGGTGAAGGTGTGTTCGCTCCATTCGGGATGGCCGGCGCGGACGGTGAAATGCGCGAGGTGGAACAGGATGAATGCCAGCACGACGATGCCGGTGCGGGCCATGATTCGCGAGGCCAGCGTGGCGCGGTTGATGTGCTCGACACCGTACGCCTGCGGACGGGCGGCGCGGTTTTCCAGCGTGAGCTGGATCGCCA
>CALFYR010000719.1 GCA_937954195.1 uncultured Dehalococcoidia bacterium | reverse complement strand
CCGCAAGCCGGGAGGCCCTTTTCGTTGTTTGGCTGGCATGGGCTACGCGACGCGGGCTTCCACTACGAGTCGACCGGTCGCGAGATTCACCGTGCCTTCGATGACGGCGACGGTGGCGTTGAGCGATGCCCACTCGGGGCTCGCCGTGCGAATCAGTCCGGACGCCGTGACGCGAAAGTCGACATCCGGGAAGGCGAAGCCGGGTTCGAGGAGCGCCCCCAGAGGCGGCATCTCCATGCCCTCCGGCGGGACGACGTAGCCGCGCACCTGGAGCGACACGCGCGTTTCTCCAGCATCGATGACCTCGGGCGCGTCGATCACGCCGATGCCATCGGGGCGAAGCAGGAACGGGTCCAGCCCGAAGATGCGCGCGCCTTCGAACGGACCTTCGACAACGGTGCCCTCGAAGTCGTTGTGAAAGCGAATGCCTTCGGAGAAGAGGCCGATGGGGTACATCTCGGCCAGTTGGGCCTCGAAGCGATAGATGAGATCGCCGGTGGCGAGTTTGCGGGTGGCAGTTGCGGTTGCGGTGCTCACAGCGGGAACTCCTTGTGTGCGGGTTGGTGGCTAGAGGCCGGGGTTGAGGTTGTGGGTGGCAACGAGGCCCTCGATCGAGCCGAGGTCCATCTGGAAGCCGTACCTCTCGTTGAGTTCGTCGACGAGGTCTGGCCGGGAGAGGCCATGGGCCGCGTACAGCTTCGAGAACTCGTCGAAGTAATGTTCGAAGCCTGAGGGCGAAATGACCTCGAGCAGGCGGCCCGGCGTGTCTCCGGCGTTCCAGAAGGTGTGCCAGATGTTGCGGGGCTTGAAGACCAGGTCGCCGGGTTCGCCGTAGACGATGGTGTCGCCGAGCTGGAAGCCCCAGCGGCCTTCGAGGATGAACGAATACTCGTCTTCGCGGGTGTGGAGATGCATGGGGGCGGCAAGACCGCGGGGAATGATCGGGTGTTCGACCAGGCTGAAGCGGCCCTCGGAGTCGGCGCCTTCCATAACGAAACGCGCGCCCATGGTGATGAGTTTCGCCGTCGTGGTTTCGGCAACGGCGTTGACGGGGCTTTCGGGGCTGAGGTGGATGAAGCTCATTTCGGGACGACCTCGGTGTGTGATTTCTCCGCGACACTGTTGTGCGGCGAAATCAACGTACAGCCATTCGGATCGGGTCGTCAATTGGTGAGACAGTCATGTTGTGTGAATATGCTCACGTCCAGTTGTGTTTGGGGGCAGCGGGTGCTGGAAGTATGGCGAACAGCGCCGTACGCTCGTTTTGTGACGACGCCAAAGAACCCCGCGGATGCCCGCCGCGCCTACCGCATGCGCAAACGCCAGGAAGACATCGAGGAGACGCGGCAACGCATTGTCGATGCCGCGGTGAAGCTCCACGGTACCGTTGGGCCGGCGCATACCACCTTCTCCGCGGTGGCCGAAGAAGCCGGGGTGCAACGGTCGACCGTGTACAGGCACTTCGCCGACGAGACAGCACTGTTCGGAGCGTGTACGAGCCATTGGCTGGCGGGACACCCCTGGCCACGACCCCAGGACTGGGCCCACATTAGCGACCCGGCGGAACGGCTCCGTCGCGGCCTTCGAGACATGTACACGTACTACGACGAGAACGTGCAGATGATGAGCAACTCATTCCACGACATGGACGCGATGCCGCCGTTCGTCGCGGAGATGATGGGCGCGATCATCCAGTCGCTGGTGTTGGGGCTCCTTGAGGGGTGGCCCGAAGCCGAACGGACCGCGCGGCTGGTTGCCGCCATCCGCGGGGCGACGGACTTCCGTACCAGCCGGGCGTTCGTGGAGTCGGGCCTGACGGCGACCGAAGCCGCGGACCTCGTGGCCGAGATGGTGGCTGGAGTGGCGCCGGCCTAAACGCCCGCCTTCGCCAGTGCGGAAAGCAACTCAATCGTGCGCTGACCGCTCGCCGGGTCGCCCGCGACCGGGTACGGCGAGGCATTGAAGTCGGTGACGCCAGCTGCCGCCAGGTCGCGGATTTGCTTCTCGACCTCTTGTTCCGAACCGACGATTGCTACTCCGGCGGCATCGGGAGCACCTTCGACATCGAGCACGGCGCGGTAGGACGGGAGCGTCCCGTACATCGCGAAGATCTTTGAGGCCGATTCGCGGGCGGCGGCCACGTCGTTCGTGACGGCGACCGGGAATCCAGAGACGATGCGAGGGGCCGGGCGGCCGGCTTCCTTCGCGGATGCCGTTATCGCCGGTATGGCCGTGTCGCGGAGGTACTTGGGGCCGCCCATCCACGTGGCGGTGCCGTCGGCCATCTTCCCGGCGAGCTTCAGCATCTGCGGGCCAAGGGCGGCGACGATGACCTGGGGCGCCTTCGCGCCGGGCACGCTGACCTGGATGCCGACCCGATACTCCTCGCCGCGGAATTGCGTGGGTGCGCCGGTGAGTAGCGGCATGAGCACCGAGAGGTACTCCCGCATGTGGCGGATTGGCTTCGAATAGTCGAGCCCGAGCATGTTCTCGATCACGACTTTGTGGCTGAGGCCGATGCCGAGCGTGAACCGTCCGTTGGTGGCTGCGGAAGCGCTGAGCGCCTGCTGGGCGAGCGCCGTGGGATGGCGCGGGTAGGTCGGCACGACGAACGTTCCGAGTTCGAGCTTGCTCGTGACACGGCCGGCGAGGGCGAGCAGCATGATCGCGTCGAAGCCAAAGATGTTTGGGATCCAGGCCGAATCGAACCCGGCCGCTTCGGTGCGTTCGAACGCTGACAGCAGCTGGTCCAGGGTGCCTTCTTCGCCGGGGTTGGGTCCGACGCCAATGCCGATTTTCATGCTTATCCGTCCTCGAGTGGTGGCGTCGAAGCCTACCCGGTTCGGAAGCGAGCGTGAAGCGCCGTTCAGTTTCGGGCTGCTGGAACGCGGCGTAGACTACCGCTCATGCCCTTCGCCCAGGTGAACGCCGCCCGCCTCTACTATCAGCAGCATGGTTCGGGGCCAGATGTGGTGTTCCTTCACGGCGCCGGTGGGAACCACCTGGTGTGGTGGCAGCAGGTCGCGGCTTTTGCGGATGAGTTTCGCTGCACCACGTACGACGCGCGCGGCTGGGGGCGGTCGACTGGCGATATGGCGGTGGGCCGGATGTCGCTGGGGACGGACCTGGTGGCGCTGCTGGAACACCTCGGCATCGAACGGGCGCACATCATCGCGCAATCGATGGGCGGCCGGGCCGTAGCCGGCCTGACACGGCTGGCGCCCGAACGTGTGGCCTCGATCACGTTGTGTGGCACAACCGCAGGCGCGACGAACGACAGGGTGCGCGAGTTGCAGGACGAACTGAAGGACGAGCGTGGCGAAGGGGGTCTGCGGGAGCATGCGCTTGCGCCCGGCTTCGAAGAGGAGAACCCCGGCCTCGCCATCCTGTACCGGCAGATGAACGCGCTGAACCCGCCGCGGCCGAAGGGATTGCTCGGCCGGCCGCCGGCGACGTACCGGGGAAGCACCCACGAGATGATCGCCAAACTCGGGGTGCCAGTGCTCTATATCGTTGGCGAGCACGACATGATTACCTCGCCCGAAATGATTCGGGAGGCACAATCGCTGATCCCGGGAGCGCGCTACTACGAGGTGAAGGGAGCGGGGCACTCCTGCTACTTCGAACGTGCCGACGAATGGAACGCGGTTGTGGGGTCGTTTCTGCGCGAGGTAAACGGGTAGCCAGGCGGTTGCCCATTGGTGAACGCGTCCGTTATCGTCTACTTCCCATGGCGTGGATGTTCCGTTGGCTGCAGCACATAATCGCGCATCTGCCGTTCTCGCGAGACCCGGAGGCGGGCTGGGTGGAGCCATCGAACACGATAACGCGCGCGGTGCTTTCGTCGGAGGCGCTGGCGCTTCCGGAAGTCGCGCCTGAGCCTGCACGAGTCCTTGCTGAGATTGTCACGCTCCCCGCGCGGCCGCAGCCCGCCACTCGCACGGCGAAGAGGACGCGTCGCCGCCGGGCCACCCGGGCCGCCTGACGCTGCTGTTCGGCTATACTCTCCGCATGGCCATCTACGAGTACTACTGTCCCACCTGCAAGACGAAGTTCGAGCAGCGTAAGTCCATGTCGGAGGCCGCTGTGGCCACGAAGTGCGTCAAAGGACACAAGGCCGAACGCGCGTTGTCCGTGTTCGCGGCCCCTCGCGGCGGCGGCGATGTCGCGCTTGCTGAGTTCGATGGCGGTGGTGGTTGTTGTGGTGGCGGCGGCTGCGCCTGCGGCAACTAGCCGCCCGTGACCCGGCACGACAAGCTTGTCCGCGACCTGATCCCCGAGATTATTCGGGCCGACGGCCGTGTGGCGTTGATTCACACCGCCGATGACGCGGAGTTCGCGGTGCGGCTCCGGGAGAAGCTCTCAGAGGAAGTCCAGGAATACCTGGCCGCCGAATCGCTCGAGGAAATGGCGGACCTGTTCGAGGTCATCGAGGCTATCCTCGAGCTGAACGGGTGGTCGTTCGAAGCCGTCGCGGCCGAGCAGCAGCGCAAGCGTGAAGCCCGGGGAGGCTTCCGCCGACGAATCGTCTTAGAAGAGACGAGCTAGGTCCTACTTCGCCGCGACCGCCACGCTCGACCCGGTCTCAATCCCCACGCCGTCGAGCATGGAATGGATCTGGCGGGCGGTGCGGATGATCCGCTCGGCTTCGTGCGTAACCGCCTGCTTGCCGTCGCAGAGGGCCTCGGCGGGGTTCGAGTGAATGTCGAATTCGATGCCCTGTGCGCCCGCTGCGATGAACCCGTACGTCACGCGCTCCACGAGCTTCTTATCGCCGGAGCTGTGGCTCGGGTCGGCGATGAGTGGGAGGTGCGACTTGATGCGCACCTGGGGGATCATCGAGATATCGGCGGCGAAACGGGTCTCGCCCTCGAACGCCTTGATGCCCCGGTAGCACAGGATCACGTTCTTGTTGCCATCGCCCACGTTGCGGCGTTCGCGGTCGATACCGGACATAATGAATGCCGCCGCGGAGAGCCACTCGGCCATGTCGTTGCCGAAGCCGTGCTTCAGGACGACGGGCTTGTCGATGCGGGAGAGTTCTTCAAGAAGCGGCGAGTACTGCGAACTCCGCGCGCCAATCTGAATGACATCGATCCCGTACTCGAGGAAAAGGTCCAGGTGGCGGAGATCGATGAGTTCCGAAACGGTCGGCAGGCCGGTTTCGGCCTTCATCGCGGCGGCGATTTCGAGCGCGCGCTTGATTTCGAGGCCGCGGAAGTCGTAGGGACTGGTGCGGGACTTATCGACGAACGCTCGGAGGACATCGACGCCGGCAGCCTTCGCGAGGCGGGCCGACTCAATGGCCTGCTGCTCGGTTTCGATGGCGCAGGGGCCGCCGAAGATGGTGAGGTTCGGCCCACCGACCGGGACGCGTCCATCGACCCAGATGATCGAATCTTCGTGGTGAAAGTTGCGGGAAGCGTCCTTCCACTTTTCGGTGATCCGGATGACGCGGTCGACGCCGGGGAGTTCGAGGATGCGGCCCTCATCGACGATGGAGGCGACGCCCTTCACACCGATGACGGTGGTGCTGGAAACGATGGTTTCGCAGCGGAGGCCGTAGTCGGAATTGATGCGATTGATGACGCGCTCGACCTGGTCGATGGTCGCGCCTTCGGCCATGTGAATGATCATTGGGGAATCCGGATGTGGAGTTATGTTGGCCGATTGTCCTATGGCCTCGCGGTATGCGCGATGAGCCTGCGG
>CALFYR010000718.1 GCA_937954195.1 uncultured Dehalococcoidia bacterium | reverse complement strand
CCGGTCATCAACGAAAAGGCCATCGAGTACATCACCATGACGGGCCTCGCCCTCAACTGCGAGATCAGCGAGTTCTCCAAGTTCGACCGCAAGAACTACCACTACCCCGACCTCATGAAGGGGTACCAGATCTCCCAGTACGACCTCCCCATCTGCCACGATGGCTGGCTCGAAGTAGAAGCCGACGGTCAGGTCACCCGCGTCGGTATCACCCGCGTCCACATGGAAGAGGACACCGCCCGCCTCCTCCACCGCACCGACCCCGTGACCGGCGAAACCTACAGCCTGATCGATATCAACCGCTCCGGCACGCCACTCATGGAGATCGTCTCCGAGCCCGATATGCGGACCGCCGCCCAGGCCCGCGAATACCTCGTCCGCCTCCGCCAGATCCTCCGCTACATCGGCGTCAGCGATGCCAACATGGAAGAAGGGAACTTCCGCTGCGACGCCAACGTCTCCATTAGACCGAAGGGCACAACCGCCTTCGGTACCAAGGTGGAGGTCAAAAACATGAACAGCTTCCGCGCCGTCCACGATGCGCTGCTGTTCGAAGAAAAACGCCAGGCCGAAGTCCTCAATTCCGGCGGCCGCATCATTCAGGAAACTCGCGGTTGGGTGGATGAGCGCAACGAAACCGTCTCCCAGCGCACCAAAGAAGAAGCGAACGACTACCGCTACTTCCCCGAGCCCGACCTCCCGCCGCTCCGCCTCAGCCGTACCTACGTCAAAGGCGTCCGCGCAAAGCTCCCCGAACTCCCCGTCGCTAAGAAGCAGCGTTTCCTCGGCCTCGGCCTCTCCGACCACGAAGCCACCTCCCTCACCGAGGACCGCGCCCGCTCGGAGTACTTCGAAGCGGTAAGCACCGCCATCAACCTCGAGCCGGCCCGCTCCGCCAAGCTCGCCGCGAACTGGGTCCTTGGCGAGGTGGCCCGCTGGCTCAACGCCGAAAACAAGGAGATCGACGGCTTCCCTCTCGAACCCGCCCAGGTCGCCGAACTAGCCCGCATGGTCGAAGACGGAAAGATCTCTGGCGCCGTCGGCAAGGACGTCTTCGAGAAAATGATCGCCTCCCGCGAATCTGCGGCCGCAATCGTCGATCGTGAAGGACTTGCGCAAATCAGCGGAGAGGATGAACTTGGAGATGCGGTGAAACGCATCATCGCCGCCAACGAGAAGGCAGTCGCCGACTATCACGCCGGCAAAGACACCGCCATCAAGTTCCTCGTTGGTCAGGTCATGCGCGAAACGCGCGGTCGAGCGAACGCGCAGGTCGTGCAGGGCATCCTCGAACGGGAGCTGAAGGCAAATGTTTAGTTTCCCTAGCGGTATCAATCCCCGGTGGTATACTCCCGCCCGATGACCCTCCAGACCCTCCGCGAGCATTCGGCCCTCAAGTGGCTCTACCCGGGAATGCACATCAAGCGGTGGCTCGCACTCCTGCTCTTCGGCATCTCCCTCATGGGTCTCGGTATCGCCTACATGCTCAAAGAGGCCTACCTCCAGGCCGAGCTCCCGGGCGTCTTCTACTACCTCACACTCCAGTCGATCCCCCGCTGGGCCCGTGGTGTTCTCTTCATCACCTTATCGCTGAGTACCGTCGGCATCGCCGTCTACAAGCTCAACGAGTCCCTCCTCTACGCTTTCGTCCGGCCGGAAGTCCGCGAAAAGAGCATGGCCGAGGCCATCTACGCCAAGCGCTTCCGAAGCCGCGGCCCCAAGGTCGTCGCCATCGGTGGCGGCACCGGCCTCTCCACCCTCCTCCGCGGCATCAAGGACTACACCAGCAACCTCACCGCCATCGTCACCGTCGCCGATGACGGCGGCAGCACCGGCCGCCTGCGCCAGGAGTTCGGCGTCGTCGCCCCCGGCGACTTACGCCAGTGCATCGCCGCACTCGCCGAAGCCGAACCCCTCATGTCGAAGCTCTTCCAGTACCGCTTCACCGAAGGCACCGGTCTCGAAGGCCACTCCTTCGGCAACCTCTTCATCGTCGCCATGTCCGAAGTCACCGGGAACTTCGAAGCCGCCATCCACGAAGCCTCCCGCGTCCTCAACGTCCGCGGCACCATCCTCCCCTCAACCCTCGAAGACGTTACCCTCAGCGCCCGTACCCACGAAGACGAAGAAGTCCACGGCGAACACAACATCACCGAGCGCGGCGGGCAGATTAAGGACCTCTACCTCAACCCCCGCG
>CALFYR010000717.1 GCA_937954195.1 uncultured Dehalococcoidia bacterium | reverse complement strand
CCTGGCGCGGCCGAAATCTTTCGGTTCGCGAATGAGGAGGGCGGCCGCGACCGCGGCGACGAGCAGGATGCAGCCGATCACGACGTAGACGGACGAGATGCCGGCGATGCCACTGACGGCGCCACCGCCGAGGGGGCCGAGCAGCAGGGCAAGGGACTGCATGCTCGCCGCGAGACCGAAGGCACTGCCCTGTTTGCCCTCCGGTGCGCTGGCTGCGATGAGCGCGTTCGTCCCGGGGACCATGGCGCCCTGGAAGATGCCGACGGCCCCAAGCAAGCCGGTGAAGGCGAGCATGCTATCCGCGAGGGCGACGGTCGGATAGAGAAGGCCGGTAACCAGGGCCGCCCCGGCGACGATGTTCTTGTAGCCGAGGCGTTCGCCGAGCGGTGCGAGGGCGAACGCGGAGATGGTGCTGGTGAGGCCGATGACACTGAAGACGACGCCGGTCGCCGCTTCTTCTTTGAGGTCGCCTTTCCAGCCGAAAAACTCGAGGTGGACGCGGTTGGCGGCAGCGCCGCCCGTTCCCGCGAAGTCATCGATGCTGATTGGCATGACGGGGCGAACGAAGGTGGTACTGAGCCAGAGGACGAACAGCAGGAGGAGCATGAGCACCACCTGGCGTTCCTTGACTACCACCTGGATGCTTTCTCCGAGCCCGGTGTGGGTGGACCTGGCACCCGGGTCGGGCTCGTCGGCGTTGGCGGCGCCCTGCGGGGCGCCCTCGCGGACGAACATGAACACCAGGAATGCCGCAATCAGGTAGAGCGCGGAGCAGAAGATGAAGGACTCGCGGATGCCGAGGCTGGCAGCCACGAATCCGCCGATGGCGGGACCGAGCATGTTGGCGGTGAACTGCCCGGTCTGGAGGGTGCCGAGGGCGTAGCCCACGCGTTCACGAGGAGTGCTGGATGCGACAAGAGCGGCGGCGGCCCCCATGGTCCCGGCGAAGGCGCCCATCAGGAATCGCAGCAACACCAACTGCCACACCACCTGGGCGATGCCCATGACGCCGATAATGACGCCGGCCCCGACGAGTGCCCGGAGGAACATGGGCTTGCGGCCGTAGCGGTCGGCGAGCGCACCCCAGATAGGGGCGGTAAGCGTCAGTGAGAGACCCGTGGCGCTGGCGGTGAGGCCGGTGTAGAAGGCCACGCTCGAAGGGTCGGTGACGCCGAGCTCCTGAATGTAGAACGGGATGAAGGGGAAGACGAAGTTCGCGCCCATGAGGCCCACGAACACGCCGATCCAGATGAACAGCAGGTTCCGTTTCCAGGCGGTGGCGGCGGTCGTGGTGACGTGCATCAGGCCGTCGCGCTCGATTGCGCAGGTTCGGTCATGAGTTCCAGGCCGTAGGGGACTTCGTGCCAATCATCGCATCCGGGCGGAATCCGGGCGAAGGCGCCCCGACCTGCTACGGATCGCGAGGACCGATCTCGGAACGGAGTTCGGCGATCTGGGCGGCGTGGGCCTCGGCGTGGTCTGCGCCGCGCTCCAGCAGGAGCCGGACACTTAGCGGGCCCTCCGTCTCGTGAATACCTGTCCGGTCCCAGTCCTTCGGCGAGTACTGGCGAAGCAACTCGGCGCTCGTATAGATGAGCGATTCGTAGAGAGCCAGGGCAGCTTCGGGGCTTCGCCAGAGGTACTGGAGGCGCTTCTTCCAGGTGGTCTCATCGAAGCCGAAGATTGGCGGTGGCTCTTCGGATGAGAGGATCAGGCGGAAGCGGGTGGCGCGCACCATTTCGGCATCGGAGAGATGAACAAGGACGTCGCGAATGGACCAGCCTTCGCGGCCCGGGCGAGACATCTCCGTTGGACCGATGCCGCTAATGGCTTCGCGAACTTTGCTGGGCCCGCGAACGAAGCGATCAAAGACGGGGACGACATCGTCGGGGAGGCGTGGCATCCGGGGATTGTAGCGGGGTGAGGGTTAGAAGAGCCCGCCGTGAATTCTTCGCTCGGGTTCGGAAGCTCGGGAAACGCCTCTCCCGCGATTAGCACTCTGTTTGGTACACTGCTAACCGCATGGCCACTGGACAACGTGACTACTACGAAGTGCTTGGCGTCACGCGGAATGCGGACGCGAACGAGCTGAAGAAGGCCTATCGCAAGCTGGCGATGGAATATCACCCGGACCGGAACAAGTCCGAGGATGCGGCCGAGAAGTTCAAGGAGATCAATCGCGCCGACGAGGTTCTGA
>CALFYR010000716.1 GCA_937954195.1 uncultured Dehalococcoidia bacterium | reverse complement strand
AACGGCAGGAACGGGAACGCCAGGCGGCTGGCTATGTCGAGCGCGAACATCAGGCCGTTGACGTCGTTCTCCGGGGACGTTTCCTCGACGGTGCTGGCGGCCAGGCCCTGAAACGGCTGGACCTGATAGACGGCGGTGATTTCGCCGATGTCGAACCACGTACCGCGGCAGGGCGGGCACTGGTCGAGCGTGACGCCGCTCTTTTCGTAGCGTTCCATGGGTTTCGAGCAGGTTGGGCAATTGAGCAGGGGCAGCGATTGGCCGCACTTTCGGCAGGTTCCATCGGGCTTCAGGCGGCCGTGGCAGGCGCGGCACCGCGCGGGAGCCTGCGCCTGGAGCAGCGCCGGGTGCTCGCGCCCGGGTTCAACCACCCCGCGGGTCAGGGAGTCCCCGGTAGCCCAGAAGCCATAGCATTTCTGGCAGCAGTAGAGCGGGTCTATGGTCTGGAGCTCGTAACGCGAAAACTTCTGCATCGGCGGGTGGTCGGCGCAGTAGGGGCAGGGCGGGCCACCGGGAGCCGGCGGCATGGTCGCTGCCTGCGAGCGCAGCTCGCGGTAGATCTCGTCGCTATCGCGTTCCCAGTGACCCCGCTGCGCACGCATGCGTGCTTCGCGCAGCCACTCTTCGTCTTTCACGGTCATGGATAGAGAATCGGCAGATGAGCGGCGATTGGTGAGAGTCGAACGGACCGTGCCGGATGCAGGAACACCTGTAGACTGGGATGTGCATGAGTTGTGAAGACGAAACCGCGGAGCTGCTACGGCGGGCCGGTCACAAGATGACACCGCAGCGGCTGATGATCGTGCGGGTTCTGCGGCATTCAGAGGGGCACATCTCCGCGGCGAAGATCGCGGAGCAGGTGAAGCAGGTCTACCCGTTCGTCGATGTGAGCACGGTGTACCGCACGCTGGACGTGCTGAAGCGCATGCGGCTGGCGACATCGACCGACATGGGCGCCGGGGACGTAATGTTCGAATGGGCGCCGGAAGAGCCGCACCACCACCTGATCTGTTCGAGCTGTGGCCACGTGATCGAGATCGAACACCGCTACCTGGAACCGCTAGAGACGGCCGTTTCGCGGGACCACGGGTTTAGCGCGGACCTGAACCACTTCGCGATTTTTGGGCTATGCCGGGAATGCCAGATGGCCGAGGCGACCGATGCCGACGAGACGTGAACTGGTTCGAGCGCTGGAACGGGCCGTTGGGCCGGGCTACGTATTCTGGCGACCGGAAGACCTGGCCACCTACGAGATGGACGGAACCATCGAGAAATCCATGCCGTACGCGGTGGTTCTGCCAGCGACGACCGAGGAAGTGGCAGCGTGCGTGAAAGCATGCCGGGCGCTCGACGTGGCGATCACACCACGGGGAGCGGGCACGGGACTGAGCGGGGGCTCGGTGCCCGCGAAACGAGGGGTGGTGATCTCGACATCGCGGATGCGGCGCATCCTGGAGATTGACCCGGTGGACCGGGTGGCCGTAGTGGAGCCGGGCGTCGCGAACCTCGAGCTTTCGAAGCAGGCGGCGCCGCTCGGTTTGTTCTACGCGCCCGACCCGAGCTCGCAGCAGGCCTGCACGATTGGCGGCAACGTGGCTGAGAACGCGGGCGGGCCGCACTGCCTTGCGCTGGGCGTGACCCAGAACTTCGTGCTCGGGATTGAGATCGTGACGGCCGACGGGGAGATTACGTGGCTGGGAGGGCGGGTACCGGATGCTCTGGGGTTTGACCTGCGCGGGGCGTTTATCGGCAGCGAGGGGACGCTCGGGATCGCCACGAAAGTGGTGGTGCGGCTGCTGCCCCTGCCAACCTCGGTCGTAACGCTGCTCGCGATATTCGACACGGTGCAGCAGGCGAGCGAGACGGTCTCGACGATCATTTCCGGCGGGACGATCCCGGCGGCGATGGAGATGATGGACAGCCTGACATTGCAAGCGGCGGAGGCCGGGTTCCAGTGCGGGTACCCGCCGGACGCGGGTGCGGCACTGCTGGTGGAACTCGATGGCCTGCCGGGCATGGTGGACTCGGAGGCTGCGAAGGTGCGGGCAGAATGCCTGGAACGAGGCGCCATCGAGGTGCGCCTGGCGAAGGACGCGGCCGAGCGTGCGCTGCTCTGGAAGGGCCGAAAGGGCGCCATCCCTGCGCTCGGGCGGCTGGCGCCGAACTACTACATCGTCGATGGGGTTGTGCCGCGTTCGAAGCTGGTGGAAGTGATGGGCGTTGTGGATGCGGTATCGAAGGCGACCGGGATACGCATCGCGAACGTGTTCCACGCGGGGGATGGGAACCTGCATCCACTGGTGTTGTTCGATGAACGCGAGCCGGGGATGACCGACCGCGTACTCGAGGCGGCCGCGACGATCATGAAAGCCTGCGTGGATGCGGGCG
>CALFYR010000715.1 GCA_937954195.1 uncultured Dehalococcoidia bacterium | reverse complement strand
AGCGCCCAGCGCCCAGCCCCGGGCGCCTTGCGCCCGCAATTCCATCCAAGACACGCCAGGCCCGCACACCTACCCTTCCCCCACCACCTCCAGGAGCCAGCACATGCCCGGCTACGGCGTCATCCCTTCCCTCCGCTTCCGAGACCTGCCCGCCGCCATCACCTTCTACACCGAGTCCCTGGGTTTCACTCTCGACCGCGGCGACCCAACTGAGCCGAACGTCGCCATCACCCGCGGTGATGCCCGCCTCATGCTCGAAGCCGCCACCGCCTTCTACTCGCCCGCCTACAACGCCGCCATCGAACAGCGCCTCGGCTCCAACGCCCCAAACTCTCTCTACATCGAAGCCGAAGACCTCGACGACCTCCACGCCCGGGCGACCACGGCGAACGTCCCCATCCTCGATCCCCTCGCCGAACGCCCCTGGGGCCAGCGCGAATTCACCGTCGCCGACCCCGAAGGCAACTGGCTCACCTTCTGGAAGGCGCTGTAGCCCACCGCTGAGATGATGGCCAAACACCACGCGATCGGATGGGGAACCGCGCACGCAGTAAGCGGACCGTCGCACACCCAACGGTTTGCCCCGTCCACCACGGCCTACACGCCCAACCGTCGATCGACAATCGTCAATCGTCAATCGCCAAAAACGCCCGCCCCCGCGCCGAAATCTCGTACCCCGTCTCCAAACTCAGCGTCAGCCCCAGGTTCTTGAGCTTCCGGATATCCAGCTTCAAGTCTTCCTTCTCCCGGCCGAGCTCGTCCGCCAGCGTTTGCGCCCGAACACGCGGCCGCCGCTCAATGAGCCGCAACGTCTCCATGGTCCATGGCCCGTGCTTGCTCGTCGCGTCCAATCGCGCCAACCGTTTCCGGATGTCCGCCACGTCCTCCCCACTCAGTTCACCGTCTGAAGCCAGCGCATCCCGTGGGTCGCCACCTTCCACCAGGCGAAACGACACGCGGTACACCGGCGCATCCACATCTCCTCGTAGGTCCGCGACCAATTCCGCCGCACTCTCGTACCCGGCTCGTCCCGCATCGGCATCCGAAATCTCCCCCGCCTCCACCACATCTACCGCTTCGACGAAGACCATCCCACCCGCCGTCCTGTTGGTCTTCCCCGCTGCCGCTACCGGCTTCTTCCACCGGCGGAACGTCATCGTGACCGATCCGTCCGAAATCCCACTCCAAAACCGCTTCTCGAACAACATTCCCGCGAGCCTAGCACACCGGCCCTGCGGCATGGACGTTGTAATTCGAACCGCATTCGGCTAATGCTGGTCCTTGTGCTTCGCGCTCTCCTCGCCTGCGTCGCCATCAGCATCCTCCTCTCGGCCTGCACCGGCGACGGAGACTCCGCGGCCGAGCCGACCGCAACCCCGCGTCCCTCCACCTCCCCCGCGAATACCACTCCACCCACAGAGACGCCGACACCCACTCCCGCCTCCCCCTACGCCCCGGGCTGGTCCGCCATCCACGCCGACGCCGCCAACAGCGACTACTCCCCCGTCCGCGTCTCCGACACGCTTGATGTCGCGTGGCATCGCAGCTTCGATGGCGCCATCAAGGTCGGCGAACTCGAATGGACCATCAACGTCGGCCCAACCATCGGCCCCGATGGTCTCCTCTACCTGACGACCACGGTCCCTGGCTGCCACCTTCAGGCGCTCGATACCGAAACGGGCGAAACCGCCTGGTGCAGCACCGAAGTCGGCCTCCAGGCCGTCATCTCGTCCGCTCTCGTCGATACCGCGGGAACCCTCTACCTCGCTGATGCCGAGGCCATGCACGCCTTCGATGCCACCGGCGCGCTCCTCTGGGAAACACCCATCGTCGGTGTCCCGCTCTCAGCCCAGTTCACGCCACATGGCCGCGTCATCTTCATCACCCACGTCGGCATCGCCTACGTCCTCGATCCGGCAACAGGCGAACCAGCCATGCCGCCGCACGAGCTTGTCCCGGGAGCGTCATGGGACGGTGTCGGCGGCCTCTGGGATTGCGCCCGCGGGCTCGAAGGCTGCCCTAGCGCCAACACCATCGCCATCGACCACCGCATGGGGCGAATCTTCTTCACCTTCTGGGAACCGGGCGCGCCTCAAGCCGGGCTCCGGGCAATGAGCCTCACGGAATCGTCCTCCAGCGCATCGCTAACGCCACTCTGGGAGAATGTCTCCCTGCCCGGGGGAAGCGCCTCAAGCCCCGCGCTCAGCGCCGATGGCGCCCGCGTCTACGTCACCGACAACGTCGATAGCATGCACGCGCTCGATGCCGCCACCGGCGATATCGTTTGGACCTACGCCTTCGGCGCAGCGTCCGGCGGCAGCGTCTCAGTCTCCCCCGATGGTGTCCTCATGGCAGCCGGTGGCGACCTCCAGGCCATCCGCGACGATGGGGACCACGCCACACTCCTTTGGAGGTGGGATGGTGTGGTCAACCGGGGCATCGCAACCCAGGCCGCCGGCAATCGCACCTATGCAACCGTCCGCTCGACCACCGAAGGCGCCAGCCAGTACGCGAACGACCTCATCGTTGTGGATACGCTCAGCGGAGCCGAACTCCAACGCATACCGCTCGATGGCCCGACCATCTTCAGCATCGGCATCACTATCGGCCCCGATGGGATGGTCTACGTCCCGTTCATCCAGGGAGACCTCTTCGCCCTGGCAGGGCCCTGAGGAACCCAAAATCCAAAACTAGTAGTCCCCGCTGAACGTGTCACATACGCCCGGGTCACCCGTCTCAAAGCCCTCGCGGAACCATCGCACCCGCTGCTCCGATGACCCGTGCGTCCACGTCTCCTGGTTAATGGGCCGGCCCGCGCCGCTCTGGATCCGGTCGTCGCCGACGGCGGCGGCGGCGCCGAGCGCCTCTTCAAGGTCGCCACTCTCAAGCAGACCTTCCTGGTACACCGAATACGCCCACGCCCCGGCGAAGCAGTCCGCCTGGAGCTCCTGCCGCACCGAAAGCTCGTTCGCCTCATCCGGGTTGCGCTGGCTCTCGCTCCGCACGCGTGAACTCACGCCGGTCAGGTTCTGCACGTGGTGCCCGATTTCGTGCGCAATCACGTACGCCTGGGCGAAGTCCCCGGAGAACTGCAGCTTCGCCGCGAGCTCTTCAAAGAATGTCAGGTCCATGTACGCCGTGTTGTCCGCCGGGCAGTAGAACGGCCCCACGGCCGAAGGCGCCGAACCGCAACCGCCCGTCGAAACCTGCCGCTCGAAGAGCACCAGTTGCGCACGCTCATAGGTCGCGCCGGCATCGGCAAACTGGTCTGTCCAGAAGTCCTGGATGTCGTCCAGCACGAACGAGACGAACTCCACCTGTTCCGCCTGTGGGTCGGGCGCGCCCGGCACGGCGTCTGCGTTCCCCTGCTGCACCGGAGCCGCGCCAAGCTGCCCCAGGATGTCGCCGATATCAATGCCGGAACCGGAAGACCCACCGCCGCCACCCAGCACCTGGCTCCCGCCCAACACCGCCAGGATGAGCATCAGGATGATGCCGCCGATGCCGCCCTTCGCCCCGCCAGGAATGGCCAATCCGCGCGGCGCCGCGTTGCGCGTTTCCGCCCGCCTATCGATGAGGTCTTCACTGAGCTTTCGCTGACGCCGGATCTTCATGTCACGTCTCCGAACCGAAGTATGCGCGAATCCCGCCTTATCCGCCCTCCTTCCGCGCGACCTCCGGCTTGCAAAACCCTAAACTCCAACGTGATGGCTGACGCGTACACCTGTTCCGATTGCAACCGCGAGTTCACCCTCGCCCCGTCCGTGCGCGCCAAATACCCCAACTGGACTCCCCGGCAGTGCATGGATTGCCGCTCGAGCGGCAAGGGCGCCGCGACTCGCCCCGCCGCCGCATCGAACGCCAAACCTGCCAGCACTCGCACCCGCTCGGTCACCAGCACGAAGGTCCTCACCACCGCCGAAGTCCTCGCCCGGTTCGATGGCGGTCCGACCGACGGAATCTTCACCGATGGCTCCTGCCAGCCGAACCCGGGCCCCGGCGGTTGGGGCGCCGTCTACGTGGTCGAGAACGCCGTTGTCGCCGAGCGCCACGGCGCCGAGCCCTACACGACCAACAACCGCATGGAACTCACCGCCATGATCGCCGGCCTCGAACTCGCCCCGGAGGACGAGCCCGTCACCATCTATTCCGATAGCAACCTGGTCGTCCAAACGCTCAATCAGTGGGCGAAGGGCTGGGAAGCACGCGGGTGGAAGCGCAAAGAAGGCGAAGTCATGAACGTCGATCTCGTGAAACGAGCATGGGAACTCGTCCAGCAGAAACCGCTCGCGACCATCCAGTGGATACGCGCGCACGATGGCTCGCGCTGGAACGAATACGCCGACGCGCTCTCCACCGCCCACCTTCGAGCGGAAGTGTGAAGCCTTTGTCGGTTACTATGCCTCCACCGGAGTGGCACTGTGTTGGTCACACCCGGCAGGGAGAAACTCGACCATGATGCAACCAGGCGAGCCCGCACCCGAAATTCGCGAACTGCGCGAACTCCTCGTCGAAGTCGCCGAGACCCTCGAGGCCGTGGTTGTCGCCCTCCAGGCCGAACGCCCCGGCGCCGAACCCGGTTACGTCATCCGCGAAGCCGTCCGGCGCGTTGTCGCCCTCCGCCAGCACCTCGAATCCGCCCGCGAAGAAGGCGCCTGACCCTTACGGCCTGCGTCCACCAACCATGAGCAATTCCCTTGCCGCGGCGGCGTTCGCCTCGCTCTCTCCGCCGAGCATCGCCGCCAATTCAGCCACGCGGCTATCCCCGGAAACCTCCACGGTCTCACTCCACGTCCGCTGGCCATCGCTCTGCTTCGTCACCACGAAGTGCCGGTCGCCATACGCCGCCACCTGGGGCAGATGGGTGATGCACAGCACCTGGTGCCGCGCCGCTAATCGTCGCAATGCCTCCCCCACCACCGCCCCGGTCCGTCCGCCAACGCCCTCGTCGACCTCGTCCAGCACCTCCAGACGGCCCTCGCCGCTCTTCCCAAGCGCCGTCGTGAGCGCGAGCAAGAACCGCGAGGTCTCGCCGCCGCTCGCGACGGCGGCAAGTGGCCGGGGCGTCTCGCCGGGGTTAAACGAAACCAGGAACTCGATCCGATCCACGCCGCTCTCCGTGAACGCCCGCGGGTGCGGCTCACCCTCACCCGCGAGTGGGCTCTGTGTAATCACAATCTCGTAGTCTGGCACCGGCACCAGCGGCCCATCCGGGTCATCGTCGCAGCTGAAGCCTACCGAAAGCGTCGCTCCACCCATCGCCAGCGCCTCCAATTCGACCGCGATCGCCCGGACCAGGTCACCAGCCGTCCCCCGCCTCGCACGCGAAAGCGCCGTCGCCGCTTCACCGAGCCGCGAAAGAAGCGCCGCTTCTCGCTCACGCAGTTCGTCCACCGATTGCCCGGCCCCGGTCAGGCCGGCAAGCTTCCGTGCCGCCTCCTCGCCGTAGGCCAGCACCTCGCTCACCGTGTCTCCGTACTTGCGGCAAAGCCGCGCGATCCGGTCGAGCCGTTCCCCAACCGCCTCCAGCCGTTCCGGGTCTTCCTCCACGCGCTCCTGGTACTGGCGCAAGGCCCGCGAAAGGTCCGTCGCCGCAGTCTCCAGCGTCGCCGCCAGGTCCATCAGCTCCTGCGCCGAAGCATCGCGCTCCACGAGGTCGCTCACGGCCCGAACCACCTCGCCCGTCGGCGACGCCTCGAGTGCTTGCAGCGCCGCCGCCGCGTCTTCGAGCAACCGCCGCGCGTTCGAAAGCACCGACTGTTCGTTGCGAAGCTCGGCATCCTCGCCCTCCCGAAGCCCGGCCTCGGAAATCTCCTCCACTTCGAACCGCAACTGCTCAATCTGCCGCTCCCGCTCCCGTGCATCGGTCGAAAGCGCCTGCACCTGCCGCCGAACGTCGCGCAGTTCCCGCACTCCGCGCGCCACCTCCTCCCGCTGCGCGGCAAGCCCGGCGAACTCGTCCAGGACGGCAAGTTGCATCGCCGGACGCAGGATCGCCAACTGCTCCGATTGCCCGTGAATGTCCACGAACCCGTCCGCGAGCGCCTTCAGGTCGTCTACGGTCGCCTGTGCGTCATCAATCCGCGCGGCAGTCCGGCCGCTCTGCGCAATCGTCCGCTCAATCACCCGGCGCTCGCCTTCGAGCAGGAGCGTGGCCCGCACAACCGCCCGGTCGGCGCCCGTCGCAATCACCTCCCGGCCGCGCCGCGCCCCAAACACGAACGCCAGGGCATCCACCACC
>CALFYR010000714.1 GCA_937954195.1 uncultured Dehalococcoidia bacterium | reverse complement strand
GGATACGTGCAGTGGTTGCAGATCCGTTGCAGATAGAAGAAACCACCCCTCAAGCTGATACTCCACCTCATCCGGGAAGGCGGCTGGTTCGAGGATGAGCGGTATGTACGGGCGATTGTACTTGCCCGCCACCTGGATCTCCTGGCGGACGTTTCGCGATTCAAAGGCGGCGGGCGAGCAGGCGATCAGCAAGGCGCTGCACCCGCGGATGCTCTGGACGATTTCGGCGGCCCAGTTGGTGCCCGCGTGCAGATCACGCCGGTCCATCCAAACGTTCACGCCAGCTTCCGTGAGTTGTTGGACGATGGGCTCAACCTTTTCGCGGTCGGCGCTCGCGTAGCTCATGAAGGCATAGCCGCGTACGCGGAGCTCCGAGCGCAGCGTTTCCTCCCGCTTTCGGATGTCGGCCGCCGCCCTGGCGAGCACCTGGGCGAGGCTGCCCAATTCGTCGGTCCGACGGGCAACCAGATCAAGCGCACCGCCGGGAGCCTCTCCCCGTTCGAAGTCCGCGGCGGCCTCCGTGAGGATGCGCACATCGTTCAGGTAGGAGAGTTCGGCGGCTCGGCGTCGCTTCTTTTCGAGTGAAGCGTTGATGCGCGCCTTAAGAAGCACCGGATCGAACGGCTTGGGGAGGTAGTCTTCGGCGCCGAGTTCAATGCCCCGCACGATGGACTCCATCTGGTCGAGGGCAGAGATCATGATCACCGGGACCTCCAGCAGCGCCGTGTCCTCGCGGCGCCGTTCGAGGACGCCGAACCCATCGAGCCGAGGCATCATCACGTCGAGCAGCACCAGGTCGATGCCCTCCCTGGCCATCATTTCGAGCGCTTCGATACCATCGCGCGCTTCCACGACTCCAAAGCCGAGCCGCTGCAGCCTCCGGCCCAGGACATCGCGGTTCGCCTCGTCGTCATCGACCACAAGGATGGTTTCGGCGGTACCGGCGCGCGGGTCGTTGACGCTGCCGGTCTCTCGATTGACCCCGATGGTCCCGGTGACCAGGCGCCCGGCGAGTTCCGCCAGGCGGCCGGTCGCGTGTACCAGGCGGTCGAGGTCGGCGACCGGCAGCTCGCCCGGCGATGCCCGCAGCGTCCGCGCTGCTGCCTGGAGCTCTCGTGCGTGATCGCCAAGCACTCTCGCCCCATCGGCAACGGTCCCGTCTTCGGCCAGGAACTGGGGCAAGAGCGAGAGCACGGTGCGCGCGCGCGAGCGAATCTCCTCCAGCTGCGCCGCGGATGCCTGGGCCAGGCCGTCTTCCTCGAGCAGCAGCTCGGCGTAGCCGATGAGGTGGTTCACGGGAGTCCGCAGTTCGTGGCGAAGTTCGCGCGCGGCTTCGGGGGTCACGGCGCCGCCACGCCGAGCGCGGCCATTTTCGAAAGCAGCCGCGGGAGTTCCACCGGCTTCACGTCGTAGTCATCGCAGCCGGCTTCCATCGCTTTCTCACGGTCGCCGGGCATCGAGTGGGCGGTCAGGGCAATCACGGGCATGGCGCTCGTGTCCGGGTCCGCCTTGATCGCCCGCGTGGCGTCCCAGCCGTTCATCACCGGCAGGCTCATGTCCATCAGCACGATATCCGGCTTGTGGCTTTTGGAAAGCGCCACCCCTTCGGCGCCATCGACCGCGATGACGACTTCGAAGCCCCGCCGTTCGAGCCGCCGCGAGAGCATGTCACGGTTCATCTCGTTGTCTTCCACGAGCAGGACTTTCGCCATTGGTTCAGCTCCTTCCCGCAGCTTCGGGCTCGGGAAGTTCCCGAACGTGAACCGGAATCGTAACGGTGAAGGTCGAACCCTTGCCATATTCCGAGTGAAGTTCGATGTCGCCGCCCATCATCTGGCAGAACGAACGGCTGAGCGCGAGCCCGAGTCCCGTGCCGCCGTACTTTTGCGAGACCGCCGCATCCGCCTGTGAGAATGCCTCGAAGAGGCGCGCTCGTTGCTCCTCAGTAATCCCGATGCCCGTATCCGAAATGGCGAACCGGACGTTGTCGCCATCGCGAGTAACCGTCAACGAAACGAGCCCATCCTCGGTGAACTTCGCCGCGTTCGAAAGCAGGTTGAACAACACCTGGCGAAGTTTCACAAGGTCGGCGTGCATCGTCGCGATGTCGTCGGAGCAGTCGATTTCGAGGCGGTTCCGGTTGCGTTCCACGAGCGGCTCGATGATGTCGCGCGTTTCGCTCACGAGCGTCGCGATCTCGAAGTCTTCGAGGTACATGGTCATGCGCCCGGCCTCGATCTTCGAAAGGTCGAGGATGCCGCTGATGAGGGTGAGCAGGTGGCGGCCGGCGGTGTGGATCTTCTTCAGGTCGGGCACGAAGTCGTCCTGGCCGAGGTCCGCCGCCTCTTCCTGGAGCAGCTCGGAGTAGCCAATGATGGCGTTCAGTGGCGTCCGCAGCTCGTGCGACATGTTCGCAAGGAACTCGGACTTGTGGCGTGAGGCGACTTCCAGTTCGGCGGTGCGCTCGCGCAGTTCCCGGAGAAGCCGTGCGTTTTCGATTGCGATGGCCGCCTGATCGGCAAAGGACTCGAGCAGAGCGACCGTTTCTCCGGTTATCTCGGCGCCCGACGAATTGCCGACGGCAAGGACGCCAAGCGATGTGTCGCCCTGCAAAATTGGGACTGCGGCCATTGCTCGAAGCTGCATCGCCTCGGCTCGAGCACGGTCAGACGCACCACTCCGTTCGATGTCCGATGAATTCACCACTGCTGGCTGTCCGGTCCGGTAGGCACGACCCACCGTCGTTGACTCAGCGATGCTGCTCCGGTGTCCGATAATGTCCGCCATGCCGTCCCCCGGTGCCAACGTTTGGCCGCGCACCACGAGGTCGTCGCCATCGGGCAGGCTGACTATCGAGCCCATGGCAGTGAGACGCGTACAGGCGTCGGTGAGTGCCTGCAACGTCCGGTCCAGGTCTTCAGGCGCACTGCTGATGAGGCCGAGGATCTCGCTCGTCGCTTCTTCGCGATGCAGCGCTTCGGTCACCTCGCGGTTGCGCTCACGAAGTTCCCGCAGCAGCCGCGCGTTTTCGATGGCAATCGCCGCCTGGTCGGCAAAGGACTCGATCAGAGCG
>CALFYR010000713.1 GCA_937954195.1 uncultured Dehalococcoidia bacterium | reverse complement strand
GTAACCCAGCCCGCCGGCGACTCGGCGCCTCTGGCGCCCGGCACGCCGGGGGAAATCGCGGGACTCACTATCACCGCCGAGGGACTCGCGGCGGCCGGCGGCGCCTGGGACGTGCGCCTCACGCTCGAGAACACCTCCGAGGCCGATGGGGCACTCCCGCCTGACTTCTTCCTCGCCTGCGGGGGCGCGGAACCGGTTGGCCCGGTGGAAAGCGACGCCCCCGATGCGCTGAACCTCTCGCCGGATGAACTCATCCCGGCCGGCGAGGTCGTATCCGGCACCCTGCGATTCGAGACGCCGAACCCATGTCCGTCAGGAGTGTTCTCGGCCCAGGCGCTGGGTGCGCTAACGGGAATGGTGGGCGGCGTGCCGAACACGTTGCGCTGGGCCCTCACCTCCCAGTAGCCGCTGTTCGCAAACTCGTCGGCCGGACGCTACCATTCGGTTCATGCCTTTCTATGAGTACCAGTGCGCGAAGTGCGGCTCGAGGGCGGAGGTCTTCGTCCGAAGCGTGAACGCGGCCGCCACCGCGCCCCGCTGCGCCGACGCGGGCCGCCAGAAGGGCCACGAAATGATCCGCATCATGAGTCCGATCATTCGACACATGAACGACGCGGATAAGCTCGCTGAGGCGGAAGCGAAATATGGCAAGGAAGTGGATGCCGCACTCGGCGCAAGCCCGGATGTCGGCAAACTCGCACGGCGGTACGAGAAGCTTTCGAAGGACCTCCCGGACCAGGCCTAACCATATGACGCACGAGCATACGATTCCATCGCACGTGTCTACCGCCTAGAGGCTGAACCTGATACGTTCGAGCGAACCTCGGGGTTTGTACGTTTATGGGTGAACTCGGGAGCCTGCTGACCCGCGCGCGAGAAGCCCGGGGACTCACGCTCGAAGACGCCGAACGCGACACGCGGATTTCTCGCCGGTACCTCCACGCGCTCGAATCGGAGCAGTTCGAGGTAATCCCGGCGCCTGTCTACGCGCGTGGCTTTCTGCGCTCCTACTCGCAGTACCTCGGCCTGGACCCCCAGGAAATGCTGATGCTCTTCCCCCGGGAAGATGACCCGGAATACCAGCGAGCGGCCGAGGCGAGCAGCCCGAACCCACGGCCAAGCCCGGACCGGCCAGTCAGCCCCGTTTCAGCATCGCGGCCCACCTGGCGCTCCCAGGGCCCGCCCCCTCAGCAACCCCAGCGCGAACCCGAGCCCGAACGCCCCACGCCTCGACCGATTCGTGGCGGACAGGCCGCACTGCCTTCCGAGTACGAACCGGTCATCGGCGTCGATATCGGCGTGCCGACACCAGCGAACCGCATCAAGACTGACCCCGCCGCACAGACGCGCTCGCTGGTGGTCGCGATCGTCGCGATAGGCGCCATCCTCGCCGTCGTGCTCGTGGCTTTCCTGCTCTCAAGCCTCGGTGGCGATGAAGCGCCCCCAGGCAGCCAGGGCACGAACCCAACCGCGACCTCGGAGGGCGCAGCTGATTCGACCGTCGAAGGCAACGGGGACAACGGGACGAGCCAAACGCCAACCCTCGGCGCCAGCGGCCTCGATGTAACACCAGGTGTCGTCCCGAACCTCGGGGGCGTCCAGGCGGAGGTGGCGCGCCTCGCCATCGTCGAAGCGGGCTTCGTCGTGATGGAACAGACCGCGGCCAGCGGTGATCCCGAGGGGACCGTCATCGATCAGTCCCCCGCGCCAGACATCGAACTGCCGGTCGGCTCGACAGTCGTCATCGTGATCAGCGAAGGTCAATAGATGGCTGTCCCTCGCACCTACCATCTCGTCACCCTTGGCTGCCCGAAAAACGACGTCGATAGCGACCACCTGGAGCGCATCCTCACCGGCGGCGAACTGCTGCCGGTGCTCCAGCCGGGCGATGCCGACGCCATCATCGTGAACACCTGCGGCTTCATCGAGCAGTCCCAGGAACAGTCGATGGAGGCCGTCCGGCAACTCGCCGCCGCCAAGAAGGACGGGCAGCAGCTCATCGTGGCCGGGTGCATGACGCAGCTGTACGGCCGCCAGGTGAAGGAAGAGACACCGCAGGTCGACCACATCTTCGGCGTTGGCCAGTGGCAAGAAGTCGCAAAGCTTCTGAGCGTCGATGTCGACGCGATCTACGACATCCCGGAGAGCAACGTCCGCGTCGCGGGGCCGAGTGCGTACCTCAAGATTTCTGATGGCTGCGATGCGCCCTGCACCTTCTGCGTGATTCCGAAGATCAAGGGCGGGCTGCGCTCCGCGCCGGCCGGCCTCCTGGTGAGGGAGGCGCAGCGGCTCGTCGAAGCCGGCGCGAGGGAACTGGTGCTCGTCGGGCAGGACACCACCGCCTGGGGCGAGGACCTCGGTATGTCGGTGGGGAGCGGCCTGCCGGGACTCCTTCAGATGCTCAGCGAGGCGGTGGGTCCTGAAGTCTGGCTGCGGCTGATGTATGCCTACCCGAGTCGCGTCAGCCCCGCCCTCATCGAAACCATGGCTGGCCTGCCGAACGTCATCCCCTACCTGGATGTGCCGCTGCAGCACGGAAGCGAAGGGGTGCTCCGCCGGATGAAGCGCCCAAGCAATGTGGCGAAGGTCCACGGCTTCATCGACGAACTCCGCAGGGCGATGCCCGACATCGTGCTTCGTACGTCGTTCATCGCCGGATTCCCCGGCGAGACGGACGAAGAGTTCCGTGAGCTTCTTTCCTTTGCGAAGGAAATCCAGTTCGACCACGCAGGATGCTTCACCTACTCACTGCAGCAGTGGACGGGCGCATTCGATATGTCCGACCAGGTGGCGGACGAAGTGAAACACGAGCGGCGAGACCGGTTCATGCGCCAGCAACGCAAGATCGCGGCGAAACGCGCCAGGCGCTTCGTCGGCAAAACGCTGGACCTGCTCGTCGAAGGGGTCGGCGAGGACGAAGACGGCGACCCTGTGGTGGCCGGCCGCACCTATCGCGAGGCCCCCGAGGTGGATGGGCTCGTGTTCGCGCGAGGGGCCGCCGAACCCGGCGCCCGCGTCCGCGTGCAGATCGATGAGACGGCAGACTACGACCTGTTCGGGACGGTAGTGGGCTAAGGGAGACCAAGGGTCCGGCCCGGTCCGCCGTTGGCGGCTACCTCCACGAACAACTCTTCACCAGGTTGAACCTACCCGTGAACGCGCCCCATCCCGTAGGATTCGCGGAATGGCTCAGCGCGGACGCACCCGCATCGCACAACGGAACGTGGACTCCAAGAAGAAGCCGCCTGCGGTGAACATGGCGCGCCCGGCCATATCGGCGGGCCACGGCATGGTCACCGCCGAGCCGGCACTCGGCAACCAGGCCATCGCCCGCATGCTCGCGGTCCCCGGCGCCGCCGAAACGACGGTACGCTCCGAGCGAAACCTAAACCGCTAACCGGAGATTCGCCGGCTCGTAA
>CALFYR010000712.1 GCA_937954195.1 uncultured Dehalococcoidia bacterium | reverse complement strand
GGCAGTGCGTCTACTGCGGCCGGCACACGCGCGACCTGACGCTCGACCACGTGGTACCACGGCACCGCGGGGGACCGCACACCTGGGAGAACCTGGTGGCTGCATGCAAGAGCTGCAACCATCGGAAGGCCGGTAGAACCCCAACTGAGGCACGGATGGAGATGCTTCGCCAGCCCGCGCTCCCGCGGGTTTCGATTTACCACGCGTTCTTCCCGTACCTGGGCTCCCAGGAGGAGTGGCGCAAATTCGTGCCCGGCTGGGACGACGGCGCCTACGCGGCAGCCGGCTAACGAAACGTCCGCAACCACATGATGTAGTCCAATCCGGGCGGTTCGATGCCAGCGCGGAAGATCCCCGCGCAGATTCCGGCCCGGTGCTGGACCGAATGCGTCGCCACCTGCGTGAGGCCCTGCTCGACCGTGAATTCACGCTCGAACCAGGGCACGAAGAACTTCTCGCCGAGCCTGGCCTCGAGACCCGACAGCGCCGCGCGATAACCGGCCGCGGATGCTGCGAACGCGTCCTTCACCTCCGGGTAGGCGCGGTCGGCGCGCGGCGGCCGGTCGCCTCCAGTCATCAGCGCGAGGAAGGCTTGCTCCACCCGGGCCGTGTGGTCGAGGAGTTCGAGGACCGAGCCTCCGAGTTCCGGCATCGGGGCCGCGCGCTGCTCGGGGGTCATCTGATCTGTCGCCGCAAGCACAAGGCCGTTGGCCCATTCGTTGTATTCGAAGAGGTCGCTGAAATGGGTCATGAAGTGGACATCCTCTCATCGATGGCCGCCCGTGAATCCAGGATCGCCGCGACGACGGCCTTCCCGAGCAACTCGTGTCCGTACTCGTTGAAGTGCAGGCCATCCACTGAGTGGATGACGTCACCGGGCGGCGCCGCGGCGAATTCTCGCTCTCCATCCACCCATCCGAAGTGGTGCCGGCGTGCGAGCGCCTCGACTTCCGGGAAGAAGAGCGCGCGCTCCCTCCGGGCCCGCTTGGAGCGCGCGTGCTCGCCACGGCCCGGGTAGGTCACGATCACGACGCTCATTTCCTCCCTCCTCGAAAGCGTGCGGAACAAGTCGCCGTAGGCGGCGACAACTTGCTCACGGGTCGCCATGGGCTGGGTGCCAACGGCCCGTCGCAGCGCGACCCGGGCGAGCCGGTTGACGCGTTCCCCGAACGAGCCATGTCCCCGCGTCTCCCGGTCGAAGCGCTCTTCGATACGGCGATACCACCTCCCCACGCGCGAGCCGAACAGGCGCTGGACGCGGACCCAGGTGAACCCGGCCGTAAACAGGTACGACCCGAGCGGGAGGACGACGACATCCGGTTCGGCCTCGGCCAGTTTTCGTTCGGCGTAGGCCACGGCGGTTGG
>CALFYR010000711.1 GCA_937954195.1 uncultured Dehalococcoidia bacterium | reverse complement strand
GGCGCCAAATTCCTCGCCGTTCAACACGACGGCGTCGGTCATGCCTTCGAGCGTTTCTTGCTTGTCCGGCGAAAGGTTGAGGTCCTGCTGCACCGCCCGGAGCTCGCCCTCCATCCAGGCAAACGGAAGATGGGCGACGTCGACTTTCAGCGGTCCGAGGAAGTACTGCTCAAGGTAGAGGCCCGGCCCGGCCTGCGTCAGTGGGAGGAACGTGAACCGCGCGCCCTCGCTCGCGAGCGGCGGCTGTTCGAGCCACGCGCCATCGGCGTCTCCGTCCCAGGTCACCGATAGGTCGATATCAGACCACTCGTCCGCTTCGCCACGGGCGGCAGACCCGCCGATTGCCACCATCAACACCCGTGAATGCGACGCGTAGAACGCCGCGAGCCGGCGGGCAGTCTCAATGCGCCACCGGCTCGCTTCGTTCATGATTCCGCCCCTTGGGAACTACCTGCTGGCGAGTTCCACGTACTTGCGGTTGTCTGCGCCCTCGTACAGCGCGTTCGGCCGCACAAGGCGGTTGTCCGCGTACTGCTCCAGGAGGTGCGCGGTCCAGCCGGCGATACGGGACATCGCGAAGATCGGCGTGTACAGGTCACTCGGGATTCCAAGCATCTTGTAGACCGATGCGCTGAAGAAGTCGACGTTCGGGTAGAGCGGCTTGCCCTCGAGCTTGCGTGCCAGGTAGTCCCGAAGCTTAAGCGAGAGGTCGAAGTACTTGCGGTCGGGAGAAACCTCCGCGAGTTCGTACCCGAGCTTTTCGAGGATGTTGGCGCGCGGGTCCGTCGTCTTGTAGACGCGGTGACCGATACCCATAACTCGTTCGCCGCGGGCGAGCATCGCCTCTACGTGGCTGGCGATGTTCGATTCTTCGCCAATCGCCTCAACGGTCTTGTACACGGCTTCGTTGGCGCCGCCGTGGAGCGGCCCCTTGAGCGTCCCGATGGCCGACGCGATTGCGGAGTACATGTCGCTCAGAGTCGAAGCGGTGACCATGGCCGAGAACGTTGATGCGTTCATCTCATGTTCGGCGTGCAGGATCATCGCGACATCGAACACGCGCTTTTCGAGGTCGGTCGGTTCCTTCCCGGTGAGCATCCAGAGGAAGTTCGCCGAATGCCCGAGGTCATCGCGCGGGGCGACAGGGTCCAGGCCCTGCCGCAGCCGATGGTAGGTCGCCAGCACCGTAGGCATTCGCGCCGCCAGGCGCGTTGCCGCGTTCCTGAGCTGGCCGGTGGTCAGATCGCTCGATTGTGCGTCCAGCGCCCCGGCGACCACGACTGCGATCTCAAGCGCCCGCATCGGGCGGATCTGCCCGATGATTTCGCGCAGAATGCGGGAGTTCAGGTCAGAGAGTGGGCGTTCCGACCGGAGCTGCGCCTGGAGTGACGAGAGTTCTTCGACACTCGGCAGGCGCAGGTTCCAGAGAAGGAAACACGTCTCTTCGAACGTTGAACGTTCGGCGAGGTCGTAGATGTCGTACCCGGCATAGACAAGCTCGCCTTTCTGGCCGTCGATCCGGCAGAGCTTGGTGGTGGTTACGTTTACGCCCTCAAGGCCCCTGGCTACCGTTTCTGTCACTCGCGAACTCCTGGGGGATTGTATACAGCGCCTGATTCTAACATCCGGGCGCGAGCCTGTCCGTTAGCGTCACCGCCTGTCACGACACCGGCCGGCCCCTGGTGGTCGATGCGGCGGCCTGCCTGGCCGGGTGTCGTGAGCACATGTGGTGTTTCCCTCCACCGCAGATAGGAGTAAGTTTCCCCCGCCCGGCCCGAAAGGCTGTGAGAACTGTAGAGGAGCGAGAATGAATCCCTCTCACCGATTCAGACTGGCCACGATTGTGCTTCTGCTCGTGTTGGCGTCAGCTGCAGCCACAGGCTGCACCAACACTTCGGTCGAACCTGTCACACAGGAAATCTTGCCCCCACCTTTGGTGCCGGATGCGCCCGCACCATCAGTCGAGCACGTCATCGTGAGCCTGGAGGCCACTGAAATCGAAGCCGAGATCGCGCCGGGTGTCACCTACACCATGTGGACCTTCAACAACACCGTGCCGGGCCCATTCATCCGCGTGCATGAAGGCGACACCGTGGAAATCCGCCTGCGAAACAGCGGTTCGAGCACGATTGCGCACAACATCGACCTCCACGCCGTGAACGGTCCCGGCGGCGGCGCCGAGGCTACGAATGTGGCACCCGGGGAAACGAAGTCATTCACCTTTAAGGCGCTCTCAGCTGGCCTCTTCACCTACCACTGCGCTGCCGGTCTCGTCGCGGACCACATCGCAAATGGCATGTACGGCGGCATCCTCGTGGAGCCCCGCAATGGCTTGCCGCGAGTTGATCGTGAGTACTACGTCGGCCAGAGCGACATGTACACGGATGGCGACACCAACGAGCAGGGCAGCATGCAGCTCGATTTCGCAAAGCTCCTTGCCGAACAGCCCACCTACGTGGTCTTCAACGGCCACACCCAGGCCCTACGCGGCGATGGGGTATTGGAGGCGGAAGTCGGAGAGACAGTCCGAATCTACTTCGTGGATGGTGGTCCGAACCTGACGTCCAGCTTCCACGTCATCGGCGAAGTCTTCGATAGGGCATGGGCCTGGGGCACGCTCGAGTCCCGTCCAGTGGAAGGTGTACAGACCATTTCTGTCCCACCGGGGGGATCAGTCATCGTCGAATTCAAAGTCGATGTGCCCGGGGACTACATCCTCGTCGACCACGCCCTCGGACGCGTCGCGAAAGGTGCATCGGGCATCCTGCGAGTCACCGGTGAGGGCGATCTCGACATTTTCGATGGAGGTGAAGGCGGCGGTGGTGGTCACGATATGGGCGTCCACACGCCCGCACCGGGCGACCCGGGCGAACAACTCGCTGATGGTGAAACCGTGACGGTAGAGATGACCGACAACGCCTTCGAGCCGGATGCGTTCACCGTCCCGGCTGGCGCGACGGTGACCTTCGAACTGCCGAACCTCGGTGCGGTGCCGCACAACATGCGCGTTTCCGCGGATCTGACCGGAGACTACGACTCACCGGAGTCGGTCGTTTCTACGCCTCAGATTGTCAGCGTCGGTTCTACGGGATCGCTAACCTGGACAGCCCCATCGGAGGCAGGCACGTATCCCTTCCGATGCGACATCCACCCGGTCGATATGGTTGGGACAATCACTGTGCAATAGGGTTTGAGTTCAGCGGGATGGGCGTCTCTGCCCATCCCGCGAATGGACTCACCCCAACGCGTCAGCGACGAGCGTGCCCATCTTCGCCGTATCCACTACCTTCGCGCCTTTGCCCGCAATATCCGGCGTGCGGTACCCCGCCTTGATCACCTCATCGACCGCCGACTCAATCGCGGCCGCCTCGGCTTCGAGCCCCAGCGAGAGCCGCAGCATCATCGCGGCGCTCAGGATCATCGCCAGTGGATTCGCCTTCTTCTGACCCGTGATGTCCGGCGCGCTTCCGTGAATCGGCTCGTACAGGCCGATGCCCGTGCCGTCCTTCCGCCTGCGCCCCAGGCTGGCCGAGGGCATCATCCCCATCGAACCGGCAAGCATCGCCGCCTCGTCCGTCAGGATGTCGCCGAACATGTTCTCCGTGACCACGACGTCGAAGCTCGCGGGCCGGCGGATGAGGTACATCGCGCACGCATCGACAAGGATGTGTTCCAGTTCCACGTCGGGGTACTGCTTGCCTACCTCGGTTGCCACTTCGCGCCAGAGCTGCCCGGTGCGCAGCACGTTCGCCTTGTCCACGCTCGTGACCTTCTTGCGGCGCTGGCGCGCGAGCTGGAAGGCGACGTGGCAAACGCGCTCAATCTCCTTCTCGCTATAGCGAAGGGTATCGACCCCCTGCCGGCCGCTGGCGTTTTCCCAGCGCTTCTTCGGCTGGCCGAAGTACAGGCCGCCCGTGAGCTCCCGGATGACCACCATATCCACGCCCTGGAGCACTTCGGGCTTCAGCGTGCTCTCATCGATCATCTCCGGGTAGATGCGCACTGGACGGAGGTTCGCGAAGAGCCCGAGCTGCTTCCGCATACCGAGGATGGCGTCTTCGGGCCGGACGGTGGCCTTCGGGTCGTCCCACTTCGGGCCGCCGACTGCACCGAAGAGCACTCCCTGCGATGCCTTCGCTTTGGCCACCGTCTCCGGTCGGAGCGCCACGCCGTACTTATCGATGCCGGCGCCGCCGATGGTCTCTTCCTCGAACTGGAACTCGTGCTTGTACCGCTTTTCTATGCGGCCGAGCACCTTCAACGCTTCTTCGAGGACTTCGGGCCCGATGCCATCGCCGGGGGTGAGCAAAATGCGGAATGTAGACATAGTGAGCGCCATCCTAGGGCGGTGCCCACTAGCCGTCCAAGTCCCGCCGCGAATCGTTCCTATGCCGGAACAGCAGACGCCGCTACCTCGTTCGCGAGCCGGTCTACGGCGGCCCAGTCGGTGTACTCCCAGTCGCGGGAGGTATCGGTTTCGCCACCCTGGCTGCCCGCGATCCGCTTCATGATCATGCGCTTCAGGAAGTTGTACTCGCGGTACTTCAGCGCGCCGGCGAGGCTCAACGTGGCCCGCGGCCGCCAGCCGTGGTCAGCCACGAACCCATCGATCAGGGCCTGGGCAGCCTCATGACCGCCCGGCCGATCGCCGCCGGCTTCGGCCAGGCTCACTCCCACGAACCATGACGGAACTTCGTTGAGCAGGCCGGAGTTCTGGGTCACGAACTTCGACACTTCCTTCTGGTACTTCCCAACGTGGATCGATGCCGCGACGACCACGCGGTCGTAAGCCGCGACTATCGGCGCCCCGCGTTGGAGGTCCACAGTCTCGGCATCCACTCCGAGCACGCCCAGTCGCTTCTTGAGTTCTTCCGCGATGTGGGCGGTTTGGCCTTCGGTTGTGCCATAGGCGATAAGGACCTTCATCTCAATCCTCCAGGTCATCGTCTCCGCGGGGAAGGCGCATGTCGCCGTGCTCCGGTTCTTGCACGACCGCGAGCTGGTCATCCGGCGCGAGCGGCGGCACGGAAATGTTCATCAGCACCACATCGCCATCGACCGGCGAGGCCCGGTGCTTGCTGCCGGGCCAAACGGCCAGGGCTTCGTACGGCAGGAGCGTCCGTTCTACCCCGTCGATCTCGACGGCGACCGAGCCCTGCAGAGCCACGTAGATCTGCATCGAACGCCGGTGGACGTGAGAACCGATAGCCCCGGCGCCGAACGGCATGGCAAACACGCGCACGCTGGCTGCCGCCGTCTCGAAGTCCTGGAGTATCTGGTATTCACCTACGGTGGGGATGACGCGTTCTGTGGTCATCGCGGCCTCCTTGTACTGGGACTGATCCCAGTCTGAACCCCATGTCCAGCGCGCCGGAGGGCTATTGGGCCACCTTGAATGGGTCCACCCGGACGAACATCATGGTGGCTCCAACCAAGGAGGCCGCAATGACCATCGCCGAACGCCTGACCGAACTGGGGATCAGCATCCCGCCAAAGCGTGGGCCCATGGCGAACTACGTTTCGGCGGTCACAACAGGGAACCTGGTGTTCCTCTCGGGCCACGGGCCCTACCGCGAGGACGGTTCACTCATCACCGGCAGGCTTGGCGCCGACCTGACCGTCGAGCAGGGTTACGAAGCCGCCCGAGCAACGCTGCTGGCCTGCCTCGCCTCGCTTCAGGAAGAGATTGGCTGGCTGGACCGCGTGACCCGGTTCGTGAAGCTGCTCGGCATGGTGAACGCCACCGAGACGTTCGTCGATGCGCCGAAGGTCATCAACGGCGCGAGCGACCTCCTCGTCGAGATCTTCGGCGAGAAGGGCCGGCATGCCCGCTCGGCGGTCGGTATGCAGTCACTCCCGAACAACATCGCGGTCGAAATCGAGATGATTGTGGAGATCGCGGACGCCTAGGGTGAATGTGCTATTCTGACCTATATGACTAATTCAGAGACGCATCGTGGCCCGCAAACACATTAGTGCCGCCGCGGCCAAGGCCAACTTCGCGGCAGTTCTCGATGCCGTCCAGCATCGCGGCGAAACCTACGTCGTCGAACGCCACGGCAAGGAAGTTGCGGTGATTGTGGGTATCGAGAATGCCGAGAGTCTCGCAGCCCCCCAGTCTGAACACCCCCAAGGCGCACTTGCGCTGCTGGGGCTTTGGGCCGACGTGCCAGACAACGCTATCGACGCATTGATTGATGACCTCCGCGAGGCCCGGGAGAGCGACCGTGGCCGGGCGGTTTCACTGGAGCCGTGAAATACCTCTTCGATACCGACATACTCAGTGAACTCATGCGTCGAGCGCCGTCGCTGGCGCTTGTCCGCCGATTCGCCGCGGTGCCGACGGAGGACCAAGCGACCTCTTCCATTACGCTCGGCGAGCTTGTTTATGGAGCAACACGACTCGGTCCGGCCGGGGCGCGACTGCGTGCGAGGATCGGAGAGCTAGTTGAGGCGAACTTGCCGGTCCTGCCGTTCGACCAGGCCGCAGCGCGTGAGTACGGGATACTTCGAGCCACGTTGGAAGCGGCCGGGACACCTATCGGCGACGCTGACACGCGGATAGCCGCCATTGCCTTGAGCCACCGCCTGATTGTCGTCACGAGGAACACGAGACACTTCGAAATGGTGCCGGGGGTCGTCGTAGAGAACTGGCTCGACGCCTAGCCCGTCCAATCGACTTCGCGTTCAAGGGCCGCGTCCAACCGCCGCAGGTACTCGGCCCGCGGGATCTCCACCACGCCCATGCGCGCCGTGTGATCGGTCACGACCTGGACGTCGATGAGCTCGATGCCGATTTCGTGCGCGAGCTGTACAAGCGCCACCATGGCGACCTTGGAGGCGTCCCGGACCCGGTAGAACATCGATTCAGCGCCGAACATCGCGCCCGCGGCCACGCCGTAGAGCCCTCCGGCAAGGTCGCCGCTCGCCGTATCCCAGACCTCGATGCTGTGCGCGTGGCCGGCCCGGTTCAGCCCGACGTAGCCCTCCAGGAGTGCTGGCGTGATCCAGGTGCCATCGTCCGGGCGCACAGCGCATGCCTCCATTACTGCCTCGAAGGCCGCATCCACCGTCACGCGAAAGCGCCCACTCCGCACGGTCCGCCCCAGGCGCTGCGATACGTGCAGACCATCGACCGGCAGGATCGCCCGCGGTTCGGGTGAGAACCAGACGTACTCGGTGTCCTCGTGCGGCCAGGGAAAGAGGCCCATCTGGTAGGCGGCCAACACCGTCGCCGGCATGAAGTCGCCGCCGTGGGCGATGATCGTGTCAATTGTGCGGGTGGTTCGTGGGTCGGGGAACTCGTACGGGCATGGTGGGACAAGCCGCCGCGGCGGTACGGCGCTGCGGTCGATGGCGAGGTGCACCTTTCGCCCCGAACTATCTCGCAGTGGCCCTGGCCCCTCGCTGACGATCATTCGAGTCGAACCCTGAACCACTGGCAACTCTCGGGCAACGCGTCACCAACTGTCGCATGCTGCCGTACAGTGGCGCGGAAGTGAAACGCGTCAGCTCGTCGTCATCCGAAGTCCGGCGAAAGCTGGATCGGTTCCGCGCTCTCCGCGGTGACGCGTCGGCGACTCGCGAGTTCGCAATGGGCATCATCGAAGCCGAGGGCAACCCCGAGCTGTTGGCCGCGGCACTGCGCGCGCTCGGCGAAAACGTGCGGCCGGATGACGGCCCCATCCTCCGCGATCTCTATGGCTACTTCGCCGAATCCGGGCGCAAGCGCGATGCCGGCGGTCAGATCCGGGCGGCGGTGCTCAGCGCGCTCTGGCACCTGCGCGATCGAGACGATTTGCCGCTGGCCCTCGAAGCATCCCGCTACACGGAGCCATCACTCAACGGCGACGGGGAGATTATCCGCGCGGCGGGCCTCGCGCTGCTCGGCGTGCTCGATGCCGAAGTTGCCACGTACCGTGCCATCACCATGCTGGGGTTGAACGACGCGAGCCCGATGAGCGGCGAACCTGCGCTCACCGCCGCACGGCTGCTCGCCAACCTCGGGCACCGCGAAGCGCTCGCGATGTATGTCCTCGGCTCCGCCCCGGCCGCCGATGTCTTCGAGTCTCTGCGCTCTCGCCGCGCGCCGCTCCCGGATGTTACGGCCGAAGCACTGCGCGGCCTCGCAGGCGTCCCCGCCGATCGGCTGCAGTCCATTCTCGGCCGTTTCGCGATGGCCGATGACGAGGTCATTTTGCTGGGCCTCTGCGACCTGCTCGTGTCGCTGGACCCCGACCCCATCGCACTCGAACTCACTGCTCAACTTCTCCGGACGGCCTCCGAGGATCTCTACGCGGTCCTCGCCACCTCGATTGTCGCCAGCCGACGCCAGGAACTCATTGGGCTCTTCCTCGAATCCATCACGGCGGAGGTGCGGCAAAGCAAGCTCACGATCGCGCTGGACGCATTGCACCACGCGCCCCAGACGGCCGAGGTCGAGGCGGCGATCGCGAGCCTCACCGCACGGACATCCCACGAGCCCACACTCGCGGACCTAGCGGACACCTTCGACGACGACTAGGAAACGAGCGTCGCGGTCGATGGAAGCAGGTCGCTCCGCTTCTGTTCGAACGCGGCAATCCTGTCGTCGTTCAGCATCGTCAGGCCGATGTCATCGAGGCCGTTGAGCAGGCAGTGCTTCACAAACGGGTCCACATCGAAGCGGCGCGTCC
>CALFYR010000710.1 GCA_937954195.1 uncultured Dehalococcoidia bacterium | reverse complement strand
CCGCCAGCCGCTCCTTCCATTCCGGCTCCTCCAGCGCCCCCGCCAGGTACGCGTTCGTCGCCCGGCGCTTCTCCTCCTGCAGCCGCTCCCGCTCCCGGCTCGCCACCGCATCCACCGGCGAGGTTGTCCGCGCGCGACGCTCCAACCCGCTTAGCCACTCACGGTCCGTCGACATCGAAACGAACACCTCGTCCAGCAGCCCGTCCACCTGGTCCGCGGCCCACCCCTTCGAACCGCAACGCCCCGGCCGGTCGCCCTCCCGGTAGTAGTCCCGGCGATGCTTCCCGTTCCCGCTCCGCCACAGCCACATCGGCGTCCCGCAGTCGATGCACTCCGCCATCCCTGAAAGCACCCGCTGGTTCATCGAACGCGGCGCCCGCTGCCGTCGTACCACCGCCTGCGCCGCCAACCACTCGTCCTCCGTGATGATCGCTTCGTGCAGGCCGCGACGCCGCTCGCCCCGATACCGGATGAAGCCGGCGTAGAAATCGTTCTCGAGCACGCTCTGCACCGCGCTATCCGTGAACCACGTGTTCCCCCGGTTCGAACGCGGCCGAAGGCCCAGGCCGTTCCACCGCGCCGCCAGCTCCGTATACCCGGCGCCCGCCACCCGGTCCCGGAACGCCCGCACGATGTGCACCGCCTCCTCCTGGACCACCACCGCCGGCAGTTCCGTCGCACGCACCCGCGATCCGTCCGCCAGCTCCTTCCACGGCACCGCGTACCCGAACGCCAGCGGACCCACGTGCAGCCCGCTTTCGAACCGCTCCCGCTGACCCTTGCTGATGTGCTGGCTCATCTTCCGCGACCAGTACTCGTTCAGCACCGCCTCGACACCGCTCGCCACGAACGTCTCCGGCGAACGCTCCACCAGCGGCGATTCGGCCCCCAGCAGCCGCACCCCGGCCCGTTCCAGCCGGCTCTCGACCTCGTGATGCAGCTTCGCCTTCCGCGCGAACCGGCTCGATTCATGCACCATCAGCAGGTCGAACTCGCCCGCCTCCGCCGCCCGCACCGCCTCCGCCAGCATCGGGCGCTTCGAAAGGTCCTCCACGAACGCGCTCTCGCCCTGCGCGACATACTCCCGGACAATCTCCCAGCCCTCCCGCTCACACCGCGACCGCATCGCGCGCAGCTGCGCCGGCAACGAGTGACGGTCCTCACCCGCCTGCTCCTCCGTCGAAACCCGCGCCAGCAACGCCACCCTCATCCTGCATCCGCCCGCGCGAAGAACGCCTTCGCCGAATCGCTAAAGTCGGCTGCGGCCGCCAGTTCGGGAGTTAGCGCCACACCGCAATACGGGCACGAGCTCACGGTCCGCCATTCTTCGTCGCCCTCGAGCTCCCACGTCTCACCGCCATCGGTGGACGTGATCGGCGCCTGGCTGAACTCGCACGGCATCGTGCAACGGCTCCACAGCACCAGCCATGGGTCCTCGAAAAAGTGCACGACCTTCAGGCGCGCCCGCGCCTCCACCGCGTTCACTCAGTCCCCAGTCCTTTCGCCTCAGTCCTCGAGGCCACCGCGGCCTCGGCGAGCAACTGCCGGCGCATCGAACGCACCAGCACCTCCTCGAGCCGCCGCCAGCCGTCGGATTCTCGCCGTTCCAGCGCCCCGCGTGAACCCCTCTCCGCGTTCACGCTACACTCCTCCACCCATGCCCAAGCCCGACGTCGAAACACTCGCGGCCGAATACCAGGCCGGCGCTTCCCTGCGCGAACTCGCGAAGCGAAACCACCACGCGACCACGACCATCGCCCTGGCGCTCGAAACCTACGGGGTCCAGCTGCGGACCACCGGCCACGGCGGCCGCCGCAACGCACCCGAACCCGCCTCCGCCGACGCGATCGTCACCGCCTACAGCGCCGGACTCACGGTGAAGCAGGTCGCCAGCCACCTGCAGACGTCCCGAAACGAAGTCGTGCGAGCGCTTCGCCTCCGCAACATCCCGATGCCCCACCCGCGGTCGGCCAACCCGCAAGTACGCCGGCACCGGCCGAACAAAGGCACGCCCACCGCCATCCTCATCGCCGACTACAACGCCGGCGCCACCGCGGCCGAAGTCGGCCGAAAACACGGGCTCACCGGACGCGCCGTCGCCGCCCGGCTCACCCGCGCCGGCGTCCAGCTGCGCCCCTCGAACCGCAAACCCGTCTCCACCGACCAGCTCGCAGCCGACTACGCCACCGGCCTCAGCATCGCCAGGGTCGCCGCCAAACACGGCCTCTCCGAAGCCACCGTCCGCGAACGCTTCAAGAAAGCCAACATCCCAACCCGCTCGCATACGCCCTAGTCGAATGCGATAGACTTCCCCGTGATGAGCGAACCGCAAGCTGTTCAACGGATGCGCGACATCCTGTATCGCGAAATGCCCATGTCCGAACGTCGAGAAGTCGCCGAATGGCTTCTTGGCATCCTCCTCGACGTACCCCGAACGGATCTTTTGGAGGCTGAGGACCTTGTCGTCGCCGCAACTGAGGATGACGACCTTGAGCTCAAATTGCTGCCACAGGAGATGGTCAGGACCACGTTGGAGAGGGCTGCAGCCAGGTTGTTCGTGCGGCTTCCCGGAATGGAAGAGGTCCTTCCCGCCGATGCCGCGGCCGAGCTGCTGGACGCAATGTGGCGCGCGAATGCGGAGATTGAGAAGTCCTAGCATCCCGACCTCCTCACCGACCGCCAGCTGACCACCGCTTCGAACCCATCCTCGAACCGCACCCAAACGTTCCGCGGACCACCCTTCGCGGCCGCCCGAACCACCACCTCGCACCGCTCACCCTTCCGCCCGGGCAAACTGGGCAACCCCACGCTCTCAGCCCACCGGTACTCCCACGCGGTCACGCGCCCACCTCGGAACCCGGGCCTCGGAACTCGGCCCTGCCCAACGGCAGCTCCTGGTACACCCGCCCCAGCGCATCCTCACCCTGCCCACTCCGCAACGCCCCCACCTGCTTGAACCAGAACGCCACGCCCGTGCGCGCACACTGCTCCCGCAGGTCCTCCGCCCACGCCAGCTCGAACGGCCGCCGCTTCGGACCACTCTCCCCGCCCACAATCACCCAGTGCACGCTGCCCAGGTCCAGCCCGGGCAGCGGCCCCAGCAACGGCTCGAGCGAAAGGAACCGCACCCCCGCCGGCACCCCGCGAAGCGCCTCCAGCCGCCACAGCACGCGCGAATCCTCGATCGACGTCCCAATCCACACGTTCGCCGGCCACCCGCCCGGCTCCAGCCAGTCCGGAGGCACCAGCCGACGCACCAGGTTCGGCCGCTTCGTCAGCAGCAGCCAATCCAGCCCCGTCGTCGCTTCGCAAACGTCCAGGAAATCGAGCCTCAGCCCCTGCGACATCTCCGCATCGAACGGGTCGCACATGCTCGGGAACACCCGCCGGCGAACCCCATCCCGCCGCGCGGCCGCGTCCCACTTCGCCGCCTGCCGCCAGTACGCCTGCGACGTCATCCGCCGCGGGGCGCCAGGACCCCACACCTGCAGCCCCATCCGGTTCCGCGCAAAATCCCGCGCGTAGCAGTTGTCACACCCCGCCGAAACCTCTGTGCACCCAATCCACGGGTTGAACGTGTGGTCCGCCCACGAAATCCCCGTCGTCTCAGCCATCACACCCACCCCGAAATCGCATACACTCCGGGGCGATGAGCGAGTTCTGGGGCAAGGACGCGGCCCAGTGGACCGCGATCGGAACGTGGGTCTACACCCTCTTCACGTTGGCCATCGCGGTGGGAGCTTTCTGGGCGGTTCAGGTCGCGAAGCGACAGATCTCGGCACTGCAGCAACAGTCGGAGGCGGCGCAGAAGGCATCGGAAGGACAGCTCGACGCGATACGCCTGCAAATGGCGAACGATGCCGAAAACGCTGCGCGCCAGCTCGCCGAAATGGAACGCGCCAGGAAGGACGCTATGCGTCCGGTTCTCGTGGAGTGTGAGGCGAGTTTTCGCCGATGGGACAATGGCCTGGCGGTGGAGGTTGCGTTTGAAAACGTGGGCGGCGGCCCAATGCTGTGGGGAGCGGGATACTGCTGGTGGGTCGCAATCGAACCCGGTGCCCGGCCGGCAGACGACCACATCGGCCTGCCTGACCTGGACGCCCTGGTCGCTCAGCCACCGATGGGTTGGCTCTGGATACCTCGACCACTGGCACCTGGGGCGAAGACCAAAGTGTGGATCGCCCGTGGTAACGACTCGAAGCGCCCGGTAACGACGTTTGGCGAGCGCGAGTACCAGTTCGCTATTGGCTTCAGTTACCGAGGCATCTGGCCCGACGTGACCTACGTTCTGCCCGAGGACCGAATTCGAAAGCATGCTCTCGTTGTCGTCCGCCCCTAGTCTCACCGCCCCGCCTCCTCGAACTGCAGCCGACCCTGCACCGTCCGCTTCAGGTTCTCGCAGCCCTGGTTCCAGAACCCATACCGGTTCAGCTCGTCCGCGAACACTTCGTAATCGTGGCCACGCACGCCCGGCTTGCTGTCCTTGCCCACCAGCACGCAGTGCTTCAGCTCGTGATAGAGCAGCGCCTCAATCTGCTCGTCCGTGAACTCGCCCTGGCGGCAATGGTCCGCCGCCAGCCATATCACCCAGTCGCAGAGCGCGAAGTAGCGCGCGTACCCGCCCGGCTTGTTGCACTTCCCCAGGATCTGCCGGCTCTTCGCCTCGCCGCCCTCCTCCTTCCACAGCACCCGGATTTCGTAGTCCGCCAGGAACTGCAGCTCCCGCCACTTCCCAATCAACTCGTCCGCGAGCTCCTTCAGCGCCTCGCTCTCAATCCACTCCGAACCCATGAACGCGATCGACGCCGGCGGCGCCAACCGGCTCACCAGCGCATCCGGGTCCGCTGGCCCTTCCCGACTCACCACAACCCGTAGATCCGCATCACCACCATTCGATTTCCGAGCCATCGCTGACCTCCTCTCGGGTGCTAAACTCCCCGGCCATGCCGGACGGACTGCTCGATTTCCTCATTCGTGTTGTGGGCGGCTTCTTCGGCGGCATCGCCGGCGGCATCGGTCTCGCCTGGTGGCGCACCCGCCAGTGGAGAAACACAACCGAGGCGGAGCTTCGATTGCCCGGAATCTCTGCTGTGGGCTGGATGACGGTGTTCAGACTGAGCCACGGGGCCGAGACGAACGCGTATTACGAGCGGTTGATGGCGCTCCCTCCGATTGACGAGGAGCGTCAGTTCCACCTGCGGCAACTCAAGTCGTTGGAAACAACCCTCGATGCGTACGGGGACGCTTTGCAGCGCATCCCGCCGGAAGTTCGGGGGCCCGCGCCGCAAGGCGACCTTGCGAACGCACGGGAGGCACTTGTCGCGCTGCGGAAGGGTGTTTCCACCGCGGCCGAGGTCCCTGTTCACGCCATGGCTCGCTATCACGACTACCTTGAGTACTGGCTGCTGAAGTTGTGGGATCCACGAGCGGCGAAGAGACTGCGGAAATC
>CALFYR010000709.1 GCA_937954195.1 uncultured Dehalococcoidia bacterium | reverse complement strand
GTCAGGATGATGACCTGCGTGCCGATGCCGATCTTCAGCGAGAACAGCGTCCCCTGCATCAGGCGCGCCCACAGGTCGCGCCCGAGCTGGTCGGTACCGAGCCAGTTGTTCGACGAAGGGCCGGTTTGCGTCACGGTGAAGTCCGGGATAAGCGGATCGTGCTTCCCGACGACCGGCACGCTCAGTGCTGAAAGGATAGAGAGCGTGAGGATTGTCAGCAGGATGACGCCGGAGATGAGGGCGAGTCGATTGCGGGCCAGGCGGCGCATAGCCTGTGCCCAGAGTCCCCGCTCCTTCGTGTGGAACGTCTCTTGCATGAAGTCGAAGGTCTGGAGGGTGCTTTCATTCGATGCCATGGCGCCCTCCTAATACCTGATCCGTGGGTCGGCCACGCCATACAGCAGGTCCACCACAAGGTTCATGAACGCGATCAGCACGGCGTAGAAGACCGTCACGCCCATGATCAGGCCGTAATCCCGTACCAGCACCGAGCGGACGAATTCGCGGCCGATGCCCGGGATGGCAAATGCTTGCTCGATGACGATCGAGCCGGTGATAAGGCCAGCGAAGATGGGGCCGAGCACGGTAAGCACAGGGATCAGGGCGTTCTTCGCTGAATGCCGGAGAACCACAACGAACTCGCGCAGCCCCTTGGCGCGCGCCGTCCGGATGTAGTCCTGACGCAGCACTTCTAACATCGAAGCGCGGGTGATGCGCGCCACAAAGGCGAGCGGCAAGAACCCGAGCGCGATGGTCGGTAGCACCACACCCCGCCAGTTCGAAAAGTCGCCACTAAACCACGGCATGAACCCGTAGTCGTTGCTGAGAACTCTGAACCAGCCGAACTCAACGGCGAAAATGATGGTCAGGATCGGCGCGAGTACGATGCTTGGCATTGCCGCGCCAACCGTGGCGATAAACACGCCAACGTAGTCTCCGAACCCATTCTGGTTGAGGGAGGACACGATCCCGAGAGAAAGGCCACCAACGGTCGCAAAGATGAACGCGGCTATCCCAAGCTGCAGGGACTTGCCCATCCGTTCCTCGATAATCTCGCGGACATCGCGGCTATCGCCGCGGAGGGTTACCCCAAGGTCGAACTGCAGCAGGTTGCCAATGTAGGTGACGTATTGGACGTGCAGCGGTTCATCGAGCCCGTAACGCGCTTCGAGGACTTCTCGCTGGCGCTGGCTCGTCGGGCGCTCTCGGTCGAACGGGCCGCCCTGCACCGAGTGCATCAAGAAGAAAGTGACCGTCGCGATGGCAATGACGAGCGGCACCATCGCAACCAAGCGTCGGATTGCGTAGCCGAGCATAGCCGACCCACCGTTCTAGGAACCGGGACGGGGACCGCGAGGTCCCCGTCCACTGGTTTCGATTGGCGCTCCCCTCACAGGTGAGGTGTGAGCTGGGCGTTCAGGCTAGTTCAGCTGCCAGAATTCGATGCTCCAGTCACCAGGGACGAAGCCTTCGTTACCGCGCTTGTTCTCGACCATACCGGTGATGTTCGAGTTCACGAGGTAGAGGTTCGTGCGCTGGTAGAGCGGAGCGATACCGTTGGCGGTCTCCAGGAGGAGGCGCTCGGCGTCGCGGTACTGCTGGCGGCGCTCTTCGTCGTTCGGGTTGTACTCAGCCGCGGCAAGAAGCGCGTCGAGCTCAGGGTCGCTGGTGCCCGTCTTGTTGTACGTTCCACCAGTCTCCCAGAGGCCCAGGAACCAGTTTTCCGGATCCGGGTAGTCCTCGCCCCAGCCGCCGACCACCATGTCGAAGTCGCTTTCATTGAAGCGAGCCGACCGGGTCTGGCTGTCGACGAATTCAAGTTCGACGTCGATGTTCAGGACGCGTTTCCACTCCGCCTGCAGGAACTCGCCAAGGAGCTTGTTCGCTGCCGAGTCGGTCAGAAGAATCGTGAAGCCCGGGAAGCCAGCGCCATCAGCGAAGCCCGCTTCGGCGAGGCTTTCCTTGGCGCCTTCTTCGTCGTAGCCGATGAGGTCGTCGTATTCGCCGCCCTCAAGACCATTGCGGAACGGAGGAGCCCAGTTGGTGCTCATCTGGTTCGCGTTGCTGAACACGATGTCGTTCATCTGATCGCGGTTCGTCGCGCGGGAAAGTGCCACGCGGACATCCGGGTTATCGAACGGAGCGCGAGTGACGTTGAACTCAAGGCCGATCGTGATGGTCGAAGCCCATTCGTGGAGTTCGTCACCGAATTCGGTCTGGAGCGCCTCAAGCTGGGTCAGGTCTGCGCCGGTCGCGTTGACTTCGCCGGTGCGGTAGGCCTGGTTCGCCACCGAGGTGTCGTCGATGTAGCGGATGGTGACCTTCTCAAGGCCGGGGCCAGAGCCAATCCAGTTCGGGTTCGGCTCAAGGACCATCTCGCTCTGCTCGGTGTAGGCGGTCGGCATGAAGGGACCGTTGTACACGTTCTCCATCGGGCCCGGCCAATGGGCGCCAACGGAATCCAACAGGTGGACCGGCACCGGGAAGGCAACCCAGAGGGCGAGCTGCGTGTGGAACGACGGCTGGATTTCCAGAAGGTTGATTTCAACCGTCAGGTCGTCCACCGCGCGCACGCCAACGGCGTCCTGCAGGGTCTGGCGTTCTGCGTCGCTGGCATCGCCGGCGGCGTAGAAGTCATCGCAACCAACGATGTTCGAGAACATCGACTGGTAGTAGCCACCCGTGTCCGGGTTGCAGGTGCGAAGAATGCCCCAGACGAAGTCTTCAGCCTTCAGATCGTCACCGTCGGACCACATGAGGCCGTCCTTCAGCGTGATGGTATACGTCTTGCCATCGTCGCTGATTTCCGGATCGCCCGCGGCCATCGCCGGCTGCGGCATGTCGTCGTTGTCCAGGTGGTACATGCCACGCCAGACCTTCATGAAGTGTGAAATGTCTTGCGTGAAGTCGGAAAGGTGCGGGTCCCAGGTTTCAAACTGGATGCCGCGGATAACGATTTCGCCCGAAGGCTCAAGGTCGGATGGGGTTGCGGTCGCATCGCCGCCGTCGCCGTTCCCGTTGTCGCCCTCATCGTCATCGTCATCGCCACAAGCGACAGCGATGGCGAGCACTGCGAACAGCGCGAACATGCTGAGCAGCATGCGCCATTTAGACTTGGTCATCGGTAGTGGTTCCCTCCTCTATTCGATTAACCGTCCGGTAAGGTGCTTCTGAAACCGCTTAAGGTCAACGACTCTTAACGGCTCCCGGGCCGAACTTCACCCGAGATTAATGCCTCGCACCTCCTCTGGCTCCGCTATCTCCGGGCGTCCCGGGCGGCGGGCCTCATTCCGTCTACGTGTGGACGCCCGCCTATGGATGTCTCGGAAAAGCGGATATGTCACCGCGCGGCGGACTATAGCGCCGCCAGAAGCCGCTGCACACCCCTCGAATGCCGCTAGCAGCACCGTTCGCTATCCTCGTTCGATACCCGGAGGTCGAACGTGGCTCGTGTCCTTGCAATCGTGAACGTCCTCGGACGCGACCAAAAAGGCGTCGTCGCGCGCATCAGCACCTACCTCGCCGAACGAGACGTTAACATCGAGGACATCGAACAGCGCGTCCTCCGCGGCCAGTTCCTGATGGACATGCTCGTCGATATCACGGAGTCCTCCGTCTCACTCGATGAGCTCATCACCGGCCTCCTCGAGATCGGTCGCGAAATCGACATGGAGATCCGGGTTACGCTCCACAACGAGCGCGAACGGCGGCGTGTCGCCGTCCTTGTGAGCAAGGAAGCACACTGCCTCGAACAGCTCATCGCCGATTGGAAGTCCGGCGACTTGCACGGCGAAGTCGTGTGCGTGCTGGGCAACCACGAAAGCCTGCGCCCAATCGCCGAAGCTGCGGGCATCCCGTTCGAGTGGCACTCCTCAGAGGACAAGCCCGCGCACGAAGCGTTCCTCGTTGATCGCCTCGCACACTACGCCGCCGACGTCGTGGTGCTGGCCCGCTATATGCAGGTCCTCACGCCCACCGTTGTTGAGCCCTATGCCGGCCGCATCATCAACATTCATCCGTCGCTCCTGCCCTACTTCCCGGGTGCGAATCCCTATCGCCGGGCATGGGAGGATGGGGTTCGCGTGACGGGATGTACCGCCCACTTCGTAACCGAAGAACTGGACGCGGGACCGATCATTCTCCAGGACGTCTTCACCATCGACGTTGGTGTCGATACCGTCGAAGACGTGCGCCGCAAGGGCCGCGCGCTGGAAGGCCATGTGCTCAGCCAGGCTGTCCAGCTCTACCTGAACAACGAAGTCGTCGTGATGAACGGG
>CALFYR010000708.1 GCA_937954195.1 uncultured Dehalococcoidia bacterium | reverse complement strand
CCGGTCGTGCCCGGGACCACCATCGATGAAGTCGTTGCCCGGCCCGCCGCAAATCACGTCATTCCCACCCAACCCGTCGATGGCGTCGTTCCCGCCGAGGCCGTGGATCACATCGTCGCCGTCAGTTCCCACGACAACGTCGTCGCCCTCGGTCCCGATGATCGTCGCCACGCGGTCCGCGCAGAGCACGCGCTCCTTCCACCCGGCCGAATCATCCGTCGAGATAAACCCGAGCGACGCGAACGCCCCCGAAACGAGCGCCGCCCCCGCGAGGAACGATGCCGTCGTGAACAACACGCGGCTTCCCCGGCTGGCCGGCTTCGGATTACTGACGTTGGTGGCAAAAGGCATAGCGATACTCCCCGGAATCAATCGTTCCGGGTGTAAGACCCGCCGGTCTGTGGGTTCTTACACGCTCGCCCCCATCCGGTTGTGACGTCGTTCACAGATACCCGCGGGTCTTTCGAATTCGACTAGAATCCCCGTCATGGTTGGCACCCTGGGCGCCCGGCTGTCCACCGCCCGAAGAGAAAGCTTCGTCGGCCGCGAACACGAACGCGCGGCGTTTACACATGCCCTTGAGTCCCAATCCGGCGCCATCTTCGCCATTTGGGGCCCGGGTGGAATCGGTAAGAGCACACTCCTTAGCGCCTTTGCCGATGCCGCCCGTGCTCACGGCCACGAACCACGCACCGTCGATGCGCGGGATATCGAACCCTCGCCCGCTGGCTTTCTCGCGGCCGCCGGCAATGTCCCCGGAACAGACCGTCTCGTGCTGCTTGTCGATACGGCCGAACTGCTGGAGAACCTCCAGCGCTGGCTCACCGCCACGTTCCTCCCGTCGCTTCCGTCCAACGCCATCGTTGCGATCGCCGGCCGTCTGCCGCCTCCGCGCGAATGGAAGACCGATCCCGGTTGGGCCGCAGTAGTCCAGCTTATGCCCCTTCGCAACTTCGACCCGAGCGAGTCTGCCCGCTTCCTCACCACGCGCGGACTACCGGCCAGCGAACACGATCGGGCGACCAACCTCACCTACGGCCATCCGCTCGCACTCGCACTCCTCGCAGATATCTCCCGGCAGCACCCCGAATGGGCGTCGGACGTACCCGCCCTGCCACGCGACGCCGTCGCAGAACTCGTCGAACTCTTCCTCGAATCAGCGCCGACGCCTCATCACCGCGACGCGTTGTATCTCCTGGCGCACGCACGCGCTATCACGGAAGAACTCATAGCCCGCGCCCTCGGCCCGGAGTCCGCCGCTGCAACCTTCGAATGGCTCTCTAGCCTTTCGTTCGTCAACCAAAGCCCCGATGGCCTCATCCCCCACGACCTCGCTCGCGACGCCCTTGATCTCGACCTGCGCTGGCGGTCACCAGAAAAGTTCCGGCAGGTCCATACGGCCGTCCGGGACTGGGTCATCTCACGGATCATCCAGGCCGGTCAGCAGTTCGCTGCGCCCATCTTCATCGATCTGCTATTCCTCCACCGCCACAACCCCCTCATGGCCTCGTTCACCTCGGTCCGCGAAGCCGGAAAGCTTTACCTGGATACAGCCCGCGACGACGACCTTGATGCCATCCTTCGTTGGACCGAACAGTTCGAGGGCAGGGAATCGCGAGGCATCGTCGAATTCTGGTGGGCCTGCCAGCGTGAAGGGTTCCAGGCTATCCGCGATCTCGATGGCGCCATCGTCGGCTACTGCGCCGGGTTCCACGTCGCCGGCAATGAACCTGGCGCCGCAGAAGCCGACCCGGTCTATGCCTCGGCCCTTTCTTACATCAACCAGGTTCGGCCTCACCGTCCCGGCGAACACTCCTGGATCTTCCGGCACTGGATCTATCCCCCGGCCTACCAGGCCCCTTCACCCGCCATGGACCTCATCTATGGCTGGACAACCATGATCTGGCTCACAACGCCCGGCATCGCCTGGACCTTCGTCATCCCAACCAACGGCGATATGTGGGAGCCGGTACTCACCTACCTCCACTTCGAGCGAGCCTCCGCGTCGTTCGATACCACCGTCGGTTCCATGCGCTACACCCTTCTCGGCCACGATTGGCGCATCCAACCGCCAACCGAATGGCTCGACGCGATGGGCGAACGAGAACTGCTCACCACCGCTCCAGGGACCCCAAAACCGCGTTTGGCCGCGCAGCCCATCCTCCTCGCCGAACCCGACTTCCGGAGGGCCGCCCGGGCCGCAATCAAGAATGTGCGCCGCCCGGCTATCCTCGCCGCCAACCCACTCTGTGGCTCGCGCGTCGCCGCTGGTCCTGCCTCTCCACCCGAAAACCTCGCCGCCGCCGTCGCCTCCGCCGCCTGGGCCCTTACCGCCAACCCGCGCGATGAGCGCCTCTACCGCGTTTTCTACCGTACCTACCTCGAACCTGCCCCGACTCAGGAGGCCGCCGCCGAACTGCTAGGCCTCCCCTGGAGCACCTACCGCCGCCACCTTGCGGCCGCCGTAGAACGCGTCGTTGATGGGCTCTGGGCGCAAGAGCTCGGTGCCGCGCACGCCTGAAACTGGGCACGAACTGAGCACTGAATGGGCTAAAAACTGAGCAGTTCGCTTCCCCATGCTCCCGGCAACTCATCCGTGGAGTACCTCCCGTGCCACAGAACCATCCTCGCCACGCTATCGTCCTCGGCGCCAGCATGGGCGGCCTCATGGCTGCCCGCGCCCTTGCCAACCACTTCGAACAGGTCACCGTCATCGACCGCGACCGCATGCCCGAAATCGGCGAGCACCGCCGCGGTGTCCCGCAGTCACGCCACACCCACGGGTTGCTGGTTCGCGGTGCCGAAACCCTCGAACACTTCTTCCCGGGCTTCCGCGATGAAGTCGTCGCCCGCGGTGGCCTCAGCGGCGATCCTGGCCTGTCCGTCATCGCCGTGAACGACGGCCACCGCGCGGCTGATGCACCGCTCGGCCGCAACGGCCTGCTCGCCAGCCGGCCCACGCTCGAGGGCGTGGCTCGCGCCATGCTCCTTAAGAACCCCGGCGTCACGCTGCTCGAAGGCACGCAGGCTGTCCGACTGCTCACCACTGCGGATCGGACAACGGTTACGGGCGTCGTCAGCACCCCGGATGGCGGCGGCGACGAAACGGAGCACCCCGCGGATCTCGTCGTCGATTCCACCGGCCGCGGATCCAGGCTTGGCGCGTGGCTCGAATCCCTCGGCTACGAACGCCCCGCAGAAGACCTCGTCCAGGTCAACGTTCATTACCGAACCCGCCTCTTCCGTCGCAACCCCGCCGAAGTTCGCACCGGCGCCGTCATCTCCGCAACGCCCAGCTGCGCACGCCTCGGCGCGCTTCTCGCCATCGACGCGCACACCTGGATCGTCACGCTCGCGGGCTACCTCGGCGAGGAGGCTCCAGCTGGCCACGCCGAATTCCTCCAGTACGCCCGCTCGCTCCCCTCCGATGACATCTACCAGCTCATTAAGGACGCCGAACCACTCGATGACGGCCTCGCCACGCGCTACCCGGCAAGCCGCCGCCACCGCTACGAACACCTCAAGCGCTTCCCCGAGGGTTTGCTCGTCACCGGCGACGCCATCGCAAGCTTCAATCCCGTGTACGGCCAGGGCATGTCGGCCGCCGGAGGCTATGCCATCGCTCTCGAAAACGCCCTAAACGCCGGCGAACAACACCTCGCCCGCCGCTTCTTCGCCGAAGCAGCGAAGGTCGCCGACACCCCCTGGCAAATAGCCGTCGGCAACGATCTCCGCATCCCCGGCGTCAAGGGCAAGCCGGCCCGCGGCTCCAAAGTCATGAGCTGGTACATTGCCCGCCTCAACCGCAGGGCCGCTCACGACCCGGTGCTCGCAAACGCCTTCCGGGAAGTCGTCCATCTCCTCGCCCCGCCGCAGAGCATCATCCGTCCAGCCATCATGCGGCGTGTGCTCTTCGGCCGGGAAACGCGCCAGGCGCTCCGCCCGCAACAAACCTCCACGAAGATCGCCGCCGAATAGCCCTAGCTTCCCGGGCTGGTAGGCTTCCCCCGTGAAGCTCCGCATTCAGCAGGCCCGCGCCTACCTCCGCTCCAGCCTCTGGTTCATTCCGTCGCTCTTCGTGCTCATCGGCTTCATCACCGCCGAAGCCGCCCTCCGCATCGATCAGACCATCGAGCGCGATGGCGGCTGGTTCCTCTTCGGCGGCGGAATCGAAAGCGCCCGTGCCGTCGTCACCACCATCGCCACCTCCATGCTCACCTTCACGGGTCTCGTCTTCTCCGTGACCATGCTTGTCCTTCAGCTCGCGAGCAACCAGCTGTCCCCGCGCGTCATGCGCACCTTCCTCCGCGACCGCGCGAACCAGGCCGTCCTCGGCATGTTCATCGCCACGTTCGTCTACGCCCTGCTCGTCCTCCGCCGCATCACCACCATCGCCGATGGCGAAACCTTCGTGCCGGCCCTCTCCGTTTGGCTCGCCATGGTCTTCGTCCTCATCAGCATTGGGCTCTTCGTCTACTACATCCACCACATGGCCCAATCCATCCGGCCCATCTCAGTCATGGCCCACGTCGCCGAAGAAACGCGCCAGGCGATCCGCCGCCTCTACCCGGATGGCGTCGGCGAAGCCCTCCCCGAATCCGTCGAACCCCCATCGGGCGAACCCACCGCCATCGTCCTCTCCCCCGGCCCCAACGGCGTCCTCACCGGCATCGATGAAGAACGCCTCCTCTCGGCCGCCGCCAAACAGGGCTGCGTCATCGTCCTCGAACATGCCATCGGCGATTTCGTCCGCGAAGGCGCCCGCCTCTTTCGCGTTTACGGCCCTTGGAACGAGGACGCCGAAGCCGACCTCACCGCCAGCGTCGCCTTCGGCCTCGAACGCACCATGCACCAGGATGCCGCCTTCGGCTTCCGCCAGCTCGTCGATATCGCCGAACGGGCCCTCTCCCCCGGCATCAACGACCCCACCACCGCCGTCCAGGTAGTGGATCAGCTCCACGCCCTCCTCGGCGAACTCGTCTCGCGCGGTATCCCATCCCCGAACCGCAAGGTCGAAGGCGCCCTCGCGGTCGTCCTCCCCCGCCCGGATTGGGGTGCCTACGTCGCCCTCGCCTGCGACGAAATCCGCCGCGCCGGCGAATCCCAGGTCCAGGTCCAACGCCGCCTCCGTGCCATGCTCCACGATCTGCTTGAAGTCGCGCCAGAATCCCGCCGCGCACCCCTCCACGAACAGCTCCAGCTCCTCGATATGGCCCTCGAACGCGACTTCTCCCCACTCGAACGCCCGCGCGCAGGCGCCGGCAGCGCCCAGGGCTCCTAGACTCGCAACTCGCGGACCATCCATTTCCCTTCGCAGAACGTTAACGCGCGGTACATGTCCATCCCCCGGACCCATGCGCTACACTGGAACTACGTTGCAAAGGGTGCTCCAACACCAACTCGTTCTGGCTCTGTGGTCCGCCTCACCGCCCCCCACGTACTCCTTTATCGCGCCGCGTCCCGCTCATAGGGCGCAGCTTCCATGAGTAGAACCGATCACAAGACCGTCGGCGTCCTCGCCCTGCAGGGCGACTTCCGCGAGCACCGCGAAATGCTCGAAGCGCTCGGCCATGCCGTCCGCGAGGTCCGCAAACCCTCCCAGCTCGTCGAACTCGACGCCCTCATCATCCCCGGCGGCGAAAGCACCACCATCGCGCGCCTCATCCTCAGCAACGGCTTCCAGCAGCCACTTCGCGATTTCTGCGCGAGCGGCCGCCCCACCTGGGGCACCTGCGCCGGCGCCATCCTTCTCGCGAAAACCGTCGACAACCTGGACCGCCCGGGCATCGAAACGATGGACATCTCCGTCCGCCGCAACGCCTTCGGCCGCCAGGTCGATAGCTTCGAAGCCGAACTCAACGTCGAAGGCCTCACTGGTGGCCCCTTCCATGCGGTGTTCATCCGTGCCCCCCTCATCGAAGAGGTCCACGCTCCCGCGCGCGCGATTTGCACCCTGGAGGATGGCACCATCGTCGCCGCTCGCCAGGGCAACATGCTCGCCACTTCCTTCCACCCGGAGATCACGGGCGATGCCCGCCTCCACGAATTCTTCCTCACGATCGGGAACGAGGGGGTGAGCGCCAAATGAGTGAACTTCGCGCCGAAGCCCTCAGCCCGATCGATGCCGCCACGCTCTGGCCGCAGCTCCACCGCCTCGATACCGAGGTCATCGCAACTCGCGGTGGCGAGAACCTGCTCGTCTCGTCCGGCCTCGCCGCCACGGGCATCACGCGCCTCCCGAAAGTCCCACGCACCGCCGTCATGGGTGTGAAGCGTGGCCTCTCCTACCGCGCCGTGGCCGCCGCTCGCGAACTCGCAGGAGGCGCCGGCTGGGAAGTCGTCTCCACCCGAATCGCTCGCCCCAAGGATGACGAGGCCGTAACGGCCGTACTCGGCGGCGTCGCACGCGAAGTCGCCATCCGCGAAGGCCGCACCCTCTTCCTCCGGTACGCCGAAGGTTCGCCACACGCCGACGCCCTCCGGAAGTCCGGCTTCTTCGCTTATCGCCTCGAAAGGATGTACGCCATCCGCGGCGGCAAATCATCCCACGAAACACCGTTCCGCCCGGCAACCCGCGCAGATCGCGGCCAGGTCTTCCGCCTCTACTGCCGGGCAGTCCCCGAAATGGTCCGCCGCAACGAAGCGCCGACCCAGCAGGAGTTCCGCGCGCTCATCGATTCGTTCGACTGCGACCACGAGTTCGTCCTTGATGGTGAAGGCTCCCTCGCGGCCTGGGTAGGAATCGGCGAACGCGAGGCGTACGTATGGATTGATGGACCAGATGGCTGCGTCGATGCAGCCCTGGATCTGGTGGAGGCGCGCTCCTCGCGCCACGGCACCCTCGTGGTCGCCGAACACCAGCCCAACCTGGAACACGCCGCAGAAGAGCGCGGTTATCCCGCCCTCGGTGTGCGGTTAATGTGCGCCCGCAGGCTCGCACAGGTGAATCCCTTGAAGGAGGTGGTGGCGGTACCGGCGGAATCGTTCCCCATACCGCAGTAGAGCCGTGTCACAAACAAACACACCAATGCCGGGCATGCCGGCTGAACAGATCGTTACCGATGACCTCGACCTCCTCCTCGAAGCGTTGCCCCC